>JADFYH010000020.1 GCA_015233135.1 Deltaproteobacteria bacterium | reverse complement strand
ATCCTTGGTAAAAAATCTTAGCAACTTTTTCAGAGTCCTTCCGATACTTCCCACGAATCGCAAAAAAAAATTTCGAAGAGGACAAGGGGGGGGAAATGGATCCACTGGTACTAGATGCCCGAGATCTCACTGTGCTGATTTTGGCCGGCCAATATGCCCCCGAAATGCTTGCCGCACATGATCGCGACCCGCTCGACAGATATCCCGCTGAAGAATTTGCCTTCGATCGAGAAGATTTTATTTTCAATTATTTGAATCGCAGTTCCCTCACCGCTCATCCCAGACACACCCAAAACCATGTTGAAATTGATCAACGCAGCAGCAACGTTCCAGTGGATTCTGCTTTTGCTGAGTGTCTGAGAACCCATTTCACTCAAACAAATCCTGCACAAACTCTCAGAGAAATCACCCAATGTATCAATCAAACTAATCAAAGATTATGGACAAACCCGAATCCGGAAGCTGTTCGTGCGCAAATTTGTTTTGAACCCAACCTAGACAACCGTTTGGTCCCTGACACCGTACCCGCGGCCCATCTTTCGCGACACAATTGTTTGGTCACCCGGGATCAGAATGACCCCATTCAATATGAGGTAAGCGAAACCCCTTCCCATTTCAGTATTCCCAACCTGGATAACGAAGGACAACGTACCCTCACTACTGACCTTCAAGCAATTCGAGACGAATCGGAAAGGGCCCTTCGGGCAGATCAGGACAACCGTCTTCCTACCGAGCAACAATATCAAGACTGGATGCATCCCTCTCATGCGCAAAACCCCTTAAATGTTCGTGAGGCAAATGCTCACCTTTTTAGTGAAAGGATGCAACGACGCTTTAATCAAGACCTTCAGAGAGATGACACCCTTTCTCTATTTTTGGACAGCATCATCCAGTTTTATGCGCTGCGTATCAGTGAAGGACTCACTTATCCTCATCAACCATTCAATATGACTGATCCCCACCACCCCCTTGCCGTCACTGCCGGACCGGATGAAAGTATGGAGGTCTATTTTACAGCAGGTCACAATTGGCCTGTCCGATTTCAAGGAAATATGACCAACAACACCTGGCTCGCGCGACCTGCAGACCTCGCAGAGAATAGCCATGCCAGACGCTGGAATTTTTTGGGTTACGATGTGGCGGTGGCCACGAACGGAAGAATAATTAATAGTGCGATGTTGGGAAGCCTCAACTACAACCGATTTGATGGCGACAGTCTGCTTGCTTTGGGGGGCATCGGAGCAAGTGTGAGAATTTTCAGCGACCACACCCATCTTCGTGCGAATGTTTTAGCGGGAAGCTATTTAAACTCTGCGCAGGAGCAAGGAGACCTTATTTTGAATGGGGCCTTGGAACTGCTGGTCGACTCCAATCAATCGCTTTGTTCTCCGCTTTCTCTGACTGCCGTCTCCTTCTTGGCCTTGCCGCACACTGCTCGCTGTCTCAACAATGGTGATTATCACCCGAACTATCCTTCTCTAAACAGCGTGGCCAAATTGGGATTTCTCTGGAACACCCGTACTCAAGAAGTAATACCGACTTTTTCTATCAGTATAGAAGGCACTTTGCGAGCCCTTGGAGTTCGTTCGCGCGTGGCAGAATTTTTTGGCCCTCTTGATCTCAGCTTAGGTCTTTTTGCAGGATTTTTTCCGCCGAGCGGGAGATAAAAGGAGGATATTCATATGGGAAACAGACCGCTCTTTTCACTCACAGGCGACTTGGGATATCACTTAAGATTAGACGGCCCATTCTTGGCTTATCCTGAGGCTGGAATTACCGCGACCGTGTATCTTCCTGTGGGAAGCACTGCCCCTGCCTATGTGCCTGATTTGCCCAATTCGGGTAGAGCAGCGATTCCCCATAACACAGGACTGGTTTGGCAACCTTATTTGGGAGCCTCGTTCCTTACCAGCCACAATAGTTTTGCCGCGTTTGGAGCGGTGCCAGCAGAGGGCAGGGCTGGTGCAGGTTTCTCAGCACATGCTGGTGTAGCCCTTTCAGAATGCGAGGGTACCAATCCCGATCAGCCTTATGGAGCAGACTCTCAAGGACATGGGCATCATTTCAAAACCCTGTGGACTTACCGCTTGGGCGCTCGATTCGATTTTTTAAGTTTAAACCGAATGACCCTAGGACCTGAACTCACTTTTCAGGTGGGTCTTGGAGCCGCAAGCCCCAACCAATGGATAGGGGGATTAAACGTGTATATGGGCGTGATGGACATGAATACTCTTCGTCCAAACATAAGTGATATTCCCATTAATATATTTTTTGGGAGATTATTTTAATCTATGAAACTCTGGGATGACATTCTTCGCCATTTTATTTTCGGACACTGTGTGCCTGCGCCCGCTGGGCCTACTACCGTGGAACACAGGGCGGCAGCTCCAAACCACAATCCAACCCCAAGTCCCGTGCAGCCAATGGCTATCCCTCCCTGGTTGTCAGAACTGCGAACACGCATGAATAGCCATCACGATCAGCGCCTGGGCGAATTGGATAGCTGGCTAAACCGCTTGAGAACAGCAAACGAGGCCCGAGCCAGCCAAGACCGACCCAATCGGCATTTGATGTTCTCGCTACTGTATTACAGTTTATCCACTTATGTGGATGTAAACCGCGATGAGATTCCCTGGGGATGCCCGTCTCCCCGTTTTTATCTTCAAGAGGACACAGGAATTACTTTACGTCTGTCGGGGCACAATACTCAGTTCAACCCACAAAATACTTCTTCTCTTTCACAGCTGCCCATTGCACCTCTTTACTCAGCTTACTCAGCGGCAGAAAATACTCATGATTCTTTATTTCTAGTCACCCATGGAGTAGACACTATAAGCGGCGGGGATGGCTATGCGGCCATGGAAAATGGGCAAGTAACCCTTTACAAGCAGGATTTTTGGGATCTTCTAGAAGATCATGTGGCTCAAAATCTGGATTTTTTTATCCGAAGGAATTTTCACTTCACCCAACAGGACCTGGCCCATTTCTTGGGAACCTCGCTAGGAGAACAGGTCCTTTGCCAAGAAAATAATTCTCAAAGCAGCGCCTGCATGCTGAGTTGCGAGATGACTCAGAATCACTTCCAACATCCTGTGACAATAGACGACCTTGCGGATGAACTCCTTTATGAAAATCATCCCCACCCCACCCCTCTCCTGAGTCCAAGTCCAGCCTCCCAGGAAAGTGGCATTTTGAGCCGCATTATCAATTCTGTCTGTAACAGCAATGATGAACACCCCTTCGACATCACTCGCTTCTTTTCCCACATTCGGGAACAAATTGAATTGGAGAGCAGCGATGTTTATTTTGAGGATCTGCTCCTGCTGGCGCAAGGGACAAGAATCAACCACACAAATTTCAATATCGATTTTGATCTCCAAAATATCTGGCAAAGCTTCAGTGTAGAAGGAAACAGTGCCTTGAATTGGGATCTGCTCACCCTTTCCCCCGATTTGATCCTGGGCCCCGGAGGCCTGCGGCTCAGTGGAGAGCCTCATCAGCTCAACCTCAATATCAGTGATATTCAATTGAATATAGATCCTCTGCTCACTCCGCCAGAGGCCCTTCTTAGAAATGCTTTTCTTTCTACCGAAGACTTACAAAATATAAGCCTGACAATGAATACAGACCACAGCATTGAAATTGCCCCAGGCATTCATGTGAGACGCTTGTCAGAACGCTATCCCCTGGCGGACCCTTCTCCTCATGCGGTGCTGGAAGTGACGGGCAATCTGGCTTTTAGCCTGGAAGGAGGCTTCGGTCAAAGCCATGGACAATTGGTCTTTGCGGGCAGGCTGCGCTGGGATGCGCAGGGAATTGAACTCATCCCCGGTGAAACTCGGGTGGAGCTGCACCAATTTCACTTCAACACCCCCGGGCATTTCCCTCAATTTTTACAGTTTGATGGATCGGATTTTCTTTTGACCGACCTCCCCCATCTTGTTCAACAATATCAAACCGTAGAAAGCAGCAATTCTGCTCACACGCAAAACCAGAACCTCCCCAACACGGGTTTTCTTTTTCAGATCAACGACCGCGGACGCAGACTCAACACCTTTCTTCCAATGCATCTTATTCCGGATGAAAATCCTGCAAGAGGAAATTACTACAGGATTTCAGAGAGCTTTAATCCAAGTTTTCATGCCAACATCAATGCCATGTTGAACCCTGGTTCTGACACCCGAAACTTTGATCTTCAGATCCAATCCGACTTGAACTCCAACACCTGTAGTCGTGATTCCACGCTCACCTGGCTCAGCCGACAGATTGTATTCAGCCCTCGTGTAACTTTGGAAAGTGGACATGCCTCTGCCCATTTAAATCTGAGCTTGCTGGAAGCCGGTTTGGTAAACGCGGTGCTGGACGCCAATTTGCAAGGGGTGTTGTCAGGGCCAGGTTTCAATATCATTACCTCCCTATCCAATCTGCTAGGAATGAATATGAGGATGGGCTCCATCTTGAGAAACAATCGCTATGAGGGAACTCTTGGCATTCAAGGACAGGCCCGTATCAAACCTGAAACCTACGATATCCGAGGCGCTGCCGCTGTAAGACCTCGGGGAAACATCGTTATTCGGGATACACACGAGGGAAACATTCCTGTTTTCACCCCCGCTTCTTTCTTTCACCCAAGATTTTATGGACACCATATCGTGGAGGATACCGCTCTTATCGTGGATCCTCGCGGCGTAGAAGCCATCGCGAGACCCACTGGGGATTTTGCAGCGCCCAGCCCTCTGCCCAGTGTGCCCGGAATAGCTACTGTTCGAAACCTTCCTCTAACCAGCTGGCGGGGAGGACAACGATGATTCCTTCCATCGGCTTTATTCGAGGGGCGTTTCAAGTTCTTGGAGCAAGCCCCATAAATCTACCTGCTCGTGCAAATACAGCGGCCAACCCTGCGACAAACGTTTCGGCCAGACCTGCCCCCTCTGTTACAAATGCAAGCCGAGACGAAAACACCGCGCTTCAAAATAATGCCCGACGCTTCTGTACCCCCAGTCCCATGATTCTGGAAAGCTCGCGCCTGCCCTGGACTCCACTTTTGGCGGAGCATGAAGAAGCCTGGGTAAGACCCGTTCTTCGCCTCGCACAAAATATTTCGGGCTTGGATTTTCATGCCCTGGGGGTCTCTTCCAATGAGGGCAACCCCGGTTGTCGCTACAGTGAATTTCGCTACGATGGAACCGCCAACCACGATGGTGCAACTGTTTGCTGGCAAGCAAGAACACGGGCCGATGTCTCGGTGGGCGTTCGCATGAATCGCTTTGGGCCTGGAATTCCGGATGAAGCCATTATTTACCCCCACTTTCGCGTCCGCTATGTGGATGAAAGAAACCCGCCTACCATGGTTTTAGGCCAACGTCCCCCTCTCGACCCTTCAGGAAGAACTCCCCTTCCCATAGGGCCCTCGGTACTCAGCGTTCCAGGTTTTTGTGGACAGCTGGCGGGGATTCCGATTCCGGATCGGGAAACTTACGATCCACTATACCCCCCTATCACCCCTCTGGAGCAGGGAGTCTCCATCTGCCATGACCTGAACAGCTGTGTTTGGGCGCTACGCTATTCCTTTAATGGTGCCATCGAGGCCTTTGCCCGCGAGACCCAAGCCAGCTTTATCGACAGTTTTTGGGAATCTTTGGGTTGGGATTATGAAAATTTTTATACCCTGGCAGGCCTGCCTCGAGACACCATCGACATGCGTCTGGGATTGTTTATCGATCGCATCATCCGCCCCCTTATCACTCAGGAATCAAGAGATTATCTGGCTTCTCATCACCGAACCTGGACTCCCAATCTTATTTCCCTTTTGGGACCCGATTTCCAGGGAATAAACCTCGATTTTCAAAACCGCCCCGATACCTATACCTTCCCCAATTGCTCTCAGCTCACGCTTCATGCTGCCCAGCCTGTTCAAAATTTTATCCGTCAAATCCGCCATAACCCAAGTGCCTTGTTTCCAGAGTCTGCAGCGGCTGATCCCAATTTGGCAACGATACGTCCCGCAGATGCCCAGGCGTTTTTTGCTGGCCTGGCAGAGGCCTATCAAAACCCCTCGGAGCTCAATCAGATTCATCTTGAATCGCGAGATGACCCAAATGCATTGAGGGAATTAAGCAATCGCCAAAGGCTGGAAGGCATAGGCAGTGAAAGTGGCCCCATACGTGGACATCGATTGGAATCCCAATTGCAAATTCATGCCCCTGCCCTCAGTTTTGACTCCCCAAACTTTGGCTTTTCCAGATTCTTGGCCCGCCAGATTGAAGTGACTGGTCCCAGTCTTTCTCATATTATTCACAACCTCGCTTCCGGAAACTGGAACGATACGACTCCCATTCGAATTCAGCTGGATCACCCTTACTTTTCAAATCTATCCATGGATTTTGGAAATTTTTCCATGAGCCTTCCTCAAGTCTGGGCCGACCATTTGGAAATCACGCTTCCCTCTTTATCCGAGCTCGGACAAATCTTGGACATTGATCCGGACACCGAACTTTCGCTCAGTTTATTTGGCCGCTTGCTTGGCAAGCACCACGAGGAAATTTTGAATCGGATCCGAGTGAATGCCCAGGGGCTCAAAATAGCAGGGCATTTTACAGTCGATTACCAGGAAAATGAATCTCATCTTGAAGGAGATGGCGCTCAGGTGGAACAACTTCTCCTGGAAAGCCTTATCCCTTCTGGTTCTGCCAGTAATATCCCCCCGCACCCTGAAATTCCTGCACAGGCCTTTCATTCTGAACTGGAAGAACTGGGACATTTACGTTCAATGATTCCAGATTATCAAAACCGAAGCAATCCACAGCGCCCGATTCCCCTACTCTATATTTCGGATGCACGATTTCACCACGTGAGCAGCGCTTATCAAACCTTGGGGGCCCTGGTAGCTGTGGGCACTCGTATCCAAAATTTCCGTGCTTATTTCCCTTTGAAGCAACTCGCATTTTCTTCAGGTCTCATTTCAAATGAGGGCCGCTTTAGTTATCAAGGAATTCCTGCCGATCTGGAACACGTCCGATATTATAATTCTCCGCGTTCTCTCCATCCATCGATCCACACTCGTCTAAGGCCAAATCCTGTACCCCATCCACATCCTTTTTTTTCTGATCACCTTTTTCAAGGGGAAGAAGGCCTGAATTTAAATCCCCTGCCTTTCGTCCGTCCACTTTCGGTTTATGACTCTGCCCTGACCTCCTTGAGATTATTACTAGATCCTGCCCAGGCCCTGCAAAATTCTCTTCTCCAAATGCTTCATTTGCAACACAACGACTTTAACCTCGGCCCGAACTCCCAAGTGGAAGATTTAAGACTTACTTTTGATTTACGTACAGAAGAAGTCGCCTTTGCCAGACTGAGAAGAACGCGACTCAGTGGAAGCGTTGAGCCGGGTTCTATTGTCTATCCTTCTGAAAATATAAGGGTTGGATTTGGCCCCGGTACTTTTATTAACGGGGTTCAAATTGATGCCGATATTCAATATGGAAGAGGTGAAAATGGCGCAATGCCCAAGCAATTTGAGTTCACCTATTTTGGGAACATGTCCCTCAATCTCAATAATTTTGTCTATGGTCTCGAAGACCATTCCCCTTATTTGAGAATAAGCGAGGTCCGTGGAGGATCCCAAAATGCCTGCATTCGCGCGAACAACCGACAAATCTCTATCGTCAATCATGAAGCAACAGACAGGCCCTGTAACCTCGAAAATGGCCCTCTAAGTCCCCCTTTGGAGATGCCACAGATACTTCATCCTCCTCAAAGCGATCCTCGTCGAAACCCCATTGCCTTGAGCGTAGAAATAGCGAGAGCAAGCTGGGGGCTTGATGTCGATGGATTTCACTTTGAACACGATGGAACTGCACACCTGTCCGCAGGACTCCGCTATTTTCTTTTAAACAATTCTTCGGATGGAGCAATCACCTTTGCGATAGACATTCAAAACCCAACGATTAGTCATTTACGAGGGATCATTTCAGGGGTCTTGGGAGACAGGGTGTATAGAACTTTACTGGAAGCAGAGTCCACGGTAGACAACAGTATCCGCGCAGACCGCGCCTATTTAATGCTAAGAATTCCTCCGCAGGGGGAGCGTCATAGCCCCCCACCCATCCAAGAACTTCGTATCGAAAATTTCTTTGGCCACGTGAGTAACAACCAGCCAGGAAGAAATCTCAGGCTGCTCCATTTGGAAACCCCACTCTATCTCTTGTGGTCTCAAACTGGACAAGCCCGTTACTCCTTCTATCCCAATCTGATTGGAACCTGGCTTCAAGCCCGCTATCCTAGACTACCCGAAGTTGAATTGGACTTCAGGAGAAGCCGATAGATGGAGTTAAGCTTAAGGCATCATTCAATTGGACAAATTTTAAACCCCTTTGGTAAGTGCTATCAATATTTGACATTAAACGTAGAATAGTTACACTACTTCAATGCCCCATGAGAGAAAAAGACATGCATTGAAGCTTTTGCAGAAGTTGAGAGCCTTTTGGCCTGTAACCGGAATACTCGGACTTCGTCAGGTGGGAAAAACCACACTTTTAAGAAAATTAGCGGGGGTTGAAAATTTTGTTTCTCTCGACGACGAAGAAGTGCGCGAAGAAGCCCTGCATTCCTCAAAAAATTTTTTATCCAAACTCAAAACACCTGTCCTGATCGATGAAGTTCAAAAAGCCCCGGCCCTCTTTGATGCAATCAAATTCAAAGTAGATCAAAAGAAAATCCCCGGCAGCTATTTTTTGACAGGTTCTTCTACCTTCAGCTCCAAGTTGGGAATTCGCGAATCCCTCACAGGCCGCATTGGGCTGCTGCGGCTTTACTCGATGACTCTTTCAGAAATTCATCAAAAAAGTTTTGAAGCCCAAAGAGCCTCTTTATTTCACACGCTGCCCGTTCGATTCTCTATAGAAGATATATTACACCATCTCCCCGAAGGAGGGCTGCCCGTCCCCGTTTTTACAAGGGATGCTGCACAAAGGGAGCTTTATTTTAAAAGCTGGCTGGAAACCACGATTGTTCGCGATGTGGCGCGTGTTTATGGAAGGGCTTATGACCTGGATGTGAGTTGGTCCCTCTTGAGACAATTTGGACAAATTCTAAAAGAAGGCGAATGGGCCACGTTGCGTTCGTTTAAACAAAACTCTCGCGTTTTGCGAAACTACCTCAGCGCTTTTGAGGATGTGTTTCTCCTACGAAAAATCCCCGCTCATGAAGAAGCCTTGGGAGGAGATGCCTGGATGTTTACCGATTCGGGTATTGCCAGAGCCATTCTCGGTACCGAATTTGGAAAAGGCGTCACCCTTTCATTGGCTCGTATTTTTGTGATGAACGAAATCTGTGCCGCTTTCGAATATGCAGGAAAAACGCTGCATCCGGTTTATTACAAAAGTGCCCGCGGTTCTCCGGTAGATCTTGTAGGGCAAGACGTAGCCATCAAAATTACCAGCGAAACCAAAGGAGCTCTCAGCTACGAAGAACGGGCCTTGGCGGCCGCTATGAAGAAACTCAAGATCAAAAAAGGACTATTGGTAGCACCCATCGAGAGATTTGATCCCCCGGCGGGAAAAGGAATTTCATTAGTACCTTGGGGCTATTGGAGTTGATCTGAACTTACCCAAAAATCTTCTCCACCATCCGCTTAGTCAGCTCTCGTCCCACTTCTGCAATGGACGTGGTGAGAGGAATCTCTTTGGGACAAGCCTTCACGCAATTTTGGGCATTGCCACAATCGGCCAGACCTCCAGGGCCCATGAGGGCATCCAGGCGTTCGTGTTTATTCATGGCTCCCGTGGGATGCATATTGAAAAGACGCACTTGGGAAACGGCTGCTGCACCGATAAAATCGGAATGCTCGCTCACCTGAGGACAAACTTCCAGGCAGCAACCGCAGGTCATGCAACGTGAAAGATCATAGGACACCAATTGATCTTTTTCGGCCTGGCGGGGACCCGGGCCTAAATCGTGGGTACCATCCAGAGGCACCCAGGCTTTAACGCGCTTGAGTGCGTCAAACATTTGAGTGCGATCGACCCGGAGGTCTCGAATACAAGGGAACTTGCTAAAAGGTTCCAAAACAATAGGTTGTTCCAGTTGCTCAATGAGCGCCGAGCAAGCCTGCCGGGCCTTTCCATTGATAATCATCGAACAGGCACCGCAGACTTCTTCCAGGCAGGAAGATTCCCATACGACAGGGCGAGTCGTTTTCCCTTCGGCATTGACGGGATTACGGGCAATTTCCACCAAGGCCGAAATTACGTTCATGGAAGGCTTATGTGGAATTTCAAATTCCTCCCAATAAGAATCACTTTGAGGGGAATCTTTGCGTCTAATTTTTAATCGAATGGTGTTGGACATAATTTATTGTTCCCCCTCTTAAGCTAAGAGGGGGTTAGGGGGCGTTATGTCACTCGGGTGTACTTAGAGTGTTCTCATAACCCCTCCTGCCCTCCCCTTAGCTTAAGGGGAGGAAAGATTAAGAAGCCATATCGTATTTTCTTGGACGAGGCTTTATATGCTTCGGTTCCACCGGCTCATATTCAAACACAGGCCCCTTTGGCGAAAACTTCGCCATCGTTGTTTTCATCCAGTGTTTATCATCGCGATCGGGATAATCGGGTTTATAATGCGCCCCTCGGGATTCGTTACGATTCAAGGCCCCTATCGTAATGACACGCGCCAGCTGCAACATGTTATAAAGCTGACGACCAAAAATCAATTCCTGGTTGGCCCAGGGCCCCGTATCCGTAATCGTCACGCGGGAGTAGCGATCTAACAACTCCAATAATTTTTGATCCATCTTTTTCAGGCCGTCATTTTTACGAATGACCGTCACATGTTCGGTCATCCACTCGCCCAATTCCTTGTGTAACGTACGCGCGTTCTCAGTACCGCTACCGCTGAGCAGTTTTTGATTGAGTTCTTTTTGACGCAACACTTCTTGAGCGTAGAGACTCTCGCTTACATCGCTGGCTGTTTTTTTGATGCCTTTTGCGTAGCTCACCGCACTGTTACCGGCCAAGCCTCCTCCGAAAATGCAAGACACGAGAGAGTTGGCACCTAATCGATTTGCACCATGATAGGCAAAGTCACATTCTCCGGCAGCAAACACACCGGGGATAGTCGTTTGGTGACTATTGTCAATCCAAAGACCTCCCATAGAATAATGCACCCCAGGGAAAATCCTCATGGGAATTTTTTTAGGATCGACCCCCACAAACTTTTCGTAAATTTCCAAAACCCCGCCCAGCTTCACTTGAAGCTTATCGGGGGCAATATGAGTCACGTCCAGATAGACCTGCGGCTCACCATCAATCCCCAGGCCCAGTTCATAGACGACTTTAAAGATAGCCCGAGTCGCAATATCCCGAGGCACCAGATTTCCATATTTGGGATACCATTCTTCGAGGAAATACCAGGGCTTCCCCTCTTTATAAACCCAAACCCGTCCGCCCTCTCCGCGAACCGATTCCGAGATAAGGCGCAGCTTGTCTTCGCCGGGAATAGAAGTGGGATGAACCTGGATAAACTCACCATTCGCATAAGTGGCGCCTTGCTGATACAGAGAAGAGGCGGCTGAACCCGTGCAGATCATGGAATTGGTCGATTTTCCAAAAATAAGTCCCGGCCCGCCCGTGCAGACGATCACGGCATCGGCACGAAAGGCACGGATTTCGTTGGTGTCCAAATTGATGGCTGCAATTCCCTTTGCAACGCTGTCTTCATCCAACACGGCGGAAAGAAACTCCCAACCTTCGTACTTGGTGACCAACGATTCAGTTTCCTGACGTCGTACCTGTTCATCAAGGGCATAAAGCAATTGCTGTCCTGTGGTAGCACCCGCAAAGGCGGTGCGATGATACAAGGTTCCACCAAAGCGCCTGAAATCAATCAAGCCTTCGGGCGTACGGTTGAAGCGAACTCCCATGCGGTCGAGCATGTAAATGACCGCAGGCGCTGCTTCGCACATCAGTTTGGGCAGTTCCTGATCGGCTAAAAAATCTCCCCCGTAAATGGTATCGTCGAAGTGTTGCCAGGTGGAATCGCCTTCGCCTTTTGTATTCACCGCACCATTGATGCCGCCTTGGGCACACACCGAGTGAGAGCGTTTTACAGGCACCACCGAGAAAAGATCCACCGCATATCCGGCCTCGGCAATTTTAATCGTCGCCATTAAGCCGGCAAGCCCTCCACCCACCACAATGATTTTTGCTTTATTCGCCATATTAAAACCACCCTTTAAAATTTGCGATAATCTGTATCCACACCGAGCTAAAAGCCAAAAACAAAGCCCCGCACACGATGCCTGAAACTTTTTGAGCTCGGGGGGACACCGTAGCTCCCCAGGTAATCAGAAAGGTCCAGATCCCGTTGGTCAAATGATAGGTCAGGGCAATTGTCCCAATCAGGTAAACCAGGGCCATGTAGGGCTCATTGATTTCATTCTGCATGCTGATGAAGCTGGGGGGAATACCCGAAACCAGTGCTTCTACTCGCGTCGCCCAGACATGCAAGGCGATAAAAGCTATTCCAATAACCCCCGTAAGACGTTGTAAAAAATAGCGCCAGTTCGCGCAGAAAGGATATTGCACCACATTACTTTTGGCCGTTAGATAAATGACAATGCCCCAGAGGATGTGGAAGAGCAGAGGAATAGCGATGACACTAATTTCGATGGCGTGCAAAAAAGGCAGCTCGCCAATTCCCTTGATGAGGCTGTCATAACTTTCCGCGCCCAACAGAGATTTCGCATTGGCCATCATGTGGAAGGCAAAATAAAATCCTATGGGAAAAATGCCGGACAAAGAATGGAGGCGGCAAAGGAAAAAATATTTTTCGTCTTTTGTGAAAGAAAGTTTTTTAGATTCGGTCATGAGTCTGCTCCAAAAGATTATATTTTTACTTCAGCCACCAATTTCTTCACATGCTCCAAACTCTCCGCGATTAATTTTTTCTCATCTTCATTGAGTTTCAGTTCAATTACTTTTTCGATTCCCTGGGAGCCAATCACCACAGGCACTCCCATGAAATAGCCATTTGCTCCGTATTCGCCTTTTAAGTAGGCGGCGCAGGCCATGACGCGTTTTTGATCTCTGAGATAACTTTCCGCCATCGCAATGGCAGAGGCGGCAGGAGAAAAGAAGGCCGAACCGGTTTTGAGCAGGTTCACAATTTCACCCCCGGCCGTTTGAGTTCGTTTCACAATGGCCTCAAGTTTTTCTTTGGAGATGAGGTCCTGGACAGGAATTCCATTCACCGTGCAGAAACGGGTAAGGGCCACCATGTCGTCTCCGTGTCCACCCAGCACCAAGGCACTCACATCTTGCACACTCACACCCAATTCCATCGCCACAAAACAGCGCAGCCTTGCAGAATCGAGCACGCCGGCCATTCCGATAACCCGCTTGGGATCAAAACCGGAGAGTTTTTGAAAGGCATAGACCATGACATCCAAAGGATTAGACACAACGATCACGAAGGCGTTAGGCGCATTTTCTTTTACCCCTTGGGCCACCACTTTCATGATTTCCAAATTTTTGGAGAGCAAGTCATCGCGGCTCATGCCAGGCTTACGAGCCAAGCCGGCCGTGATAATTACCACATCGGCCCCCGCAATATCTTTGTAATCCTGAGTGCCCTTCAGACTCATGCTGGAACCATCCACCGGGGCAGTTTCCAAAAGATCCAAGGCCTTCCCCTGAGGCACACCCTCGCAAACATCCAAAAGAACGACATCCCCCAGCTCTTTCTGCATCACACGCTGGGCCAGTTCACCCCCGATATTTCCTGCTCCAATTAAGGCAATTTTTTTTCTCATACTCTCTCTCCTCTTATTAAATGAATGTTACTATTTTTCAAAAACTTCTTCCAAGCGAAGGCGAATGTCTTTTAAGAACGGCGAAGAGAGCGTTGCATTTCTTGGATAGATTTGCACTGTCTCAAAACCCCTTTCCGCCCAGGTCATCACTTCAATCACTTGAGTCTCCGGATTCACAATCCAATACTCTTGGACCGCAAATTTTGCGTAAAGGTGTTTTTTGACTATGAGATCCCGGTTTGAATTAGAAGGAGATAAAATCTCGATTACCAAATCGGGCGCTCCCTTGATGCATTCACGTTGGATGATGTGCTCACGCTCCCTGGAAATAAAGAACAGGTCGGGTTGCACTACATTTTCTTCTGAAAGATAAACGTCCATCGGGGCAGCAAACAATACCCCTTTTGCATGACTAAAAATGAAATTATTCAATAACCAACTCAACTTATTTGAGATCATCTGATGAATGGACAAGGGCGAAGGGGTCATAAAAAAATCTCCTTCAATAAGCTCATAATGCCTGTCCTCAGGTAAAAGCAGATAGTCCTGATAAGTAAGTTTTATTTGAGATTGACGCATCTGAGGAAGCATAAAATTCCTTTATTTCCCCTTCGACTTCTTTGCCCGCTCCGCCATCTTCATCCAATCTTCGGGGGTCATTTCGGTGAGCATATTCATTTCTCCTGCCCCCGAAATCCATTCCCCTCCATCGATCGTCACCACTTCACCATTAATATAATCGGCATAGTCCGAAACCAGGTAAGAGGCCAGATTCGCCAGTTCTTCGTGTCGACCCACACGCCCCAAAGGAATGCGACTTCTCCATTTTTCTTCAAACCCTGGAGGCACCAGATTTTCCCAAGCCTGCTCCGTGGGAAAAGGCCCCGGGGCAATGGCATTGAGACGAATTTTATATTTTCCCCATTCGACGGCCAGAGAACGCGTCATGGCCAGCACACCCGCTTTTGCACAAGCGGAGGGGACCACATACGCGGAGCCTGTCCAGGCGTAGGTGGTCACAATGCTTAAAACACGACCACCACTTTGTTGATTGATCCAGCGGCGACCTGCCGCCTGGGTGCAATGGAAAGAACCATTCAAAACAATACCGACCACGGAATTAAAGGCATTGGGAGAAAGGAGTTCGGTGGGAGAGATAAAATTTCCGGCCGCATTGTTCAGCAGCACATCAATGTGATCGAATTCGGATTCGGCCGCATCAAATGCAGCTTCCACTTCATCGTATTTTCGCACATCACAAGGCTTGGTAAAAACCTTCGCGCCCTTGGCCGCAATTTCCTTGGCTGCAGCTTTGAGGACTTCTTCGCGCCTGCCGGTAATCACCAGGTTAGCCCCGAGTTCGGCAAAGCGCAGGGCCATGGATTTTCCGAGGCCAGTCCCCCCACCGGTGATGAGGATGGTCTTATCTTTTAATAGATTGGGAAGGAACATTTAACGCCTGCCTTTATACCGCATACCGCTTACAAATTACTAATGACCGCATCGCCAAATTCCGAGCACTTCAGTTCCTTTGCCCCTTCCATCAAACGAGCAAAATCATAGGTCACTGTTTTATTCAAAATCGTCTTCTCGATCGACTTCACAATAAGATCGGCCACTTCCTGCCAGCCCAGGTATTCGAACATCATGACCCCTGAGAGGATCACCGAACCTGGATTGACTTTATCCAGCCCTGCATATTTAGGGGCCGTGCCATGCGTTGCCTCAAAGATGGCATGTCCTGTCTTGTAGTTGATGTTTCCACCCGGTGCGATTCCGATTCCACCGACTTGAGCGGCCAAGGCATCGCTGATGTAATCTCCGTTGAGGTTCAAGGTCGCAATCACATCGTACTCGGCGGGACGGGTGAGAATCTGTTGTAAAAAGGCATCCGCAATCACATCCTGAATCAGCAATTTTCCAGCGGGCACCTTCCCCTTGCATTCTTCCCAACTGACCACGCGATCGGCATATTCCTGCTTGGCCAATTCGTAGCCCCAACGCTGGAAGGCCCCTTCGGTGAACTTCATGATGTTGCCTTTGTGTACTAGGGTAAGATTTCGACGTCTATGATTCAGCGCATATTCGATGGCGGCACGCACGAGTCGTTTGGTACCTTCTTCGGATACCGGCTTGATGCCTATTCCAGAAGTTTCCGGAAAACGGATTTTTTTGACGCCCATTTCTGTTTGTAAAAAATGGATCACTTTTTTGACTTCAGGGGTTCCTGCTTCCCATTCCACCCCCGAATAAATATCTTCGGTATTTTCACGGAAGATGACCATATCCACTTTTTCGGGATGTTTCACCGGAGAAGGAGTCCCTGAAAAATAACGCACGGGGCGTAGGCAGACATACAAATCGAGTTCCTGCCTGAGAGAAACATTAAGGGAACGAATTCCCTTGCCCACAGGTGTCGTCAGAGGCCCTTTGATTGCCACCAAGTACTCCCGAATGACATCGAGCGTTTCTTGGGGAAGAAAATTGGGAGGACAGGTGTCGCCGTAGGTGGTCTTTGCTTTCTCACCTGCAAAGACTTCAAACCATTGAATCTGACGCTCGCCGGAGTAGGCCTTCTTTACCGCTGCATCGAAAACCCTTTGAGAGGCCCGCCAGATATCGGGACCGGTTCCATCGCCCTCAATAAAAGGGAGGATAGGTTGATGGGGAACTTGGAGTTTGCCGTCTTGAATACGGACTTTTTGCCCGCGTTGGGGACTTTTTAATTGAAATGACATAGCGCGGAGAAATAGCGAAGCTTTCTGCGCTGTGTCAAGTTGGAAGATCTTAATTTATATTTTTTGCTGCACAGTCGCATTAATCTGAGCCCAATGCGGATTTTGCGCAATCAGCTGAAGAATATCTTCTAAGTTGAAGAGAGGATTTTGAGGATAAATTGTAGAAAGAATTTTTTCGATCAGGCTAAAATCCTCCGGGGTATCCACGGTCCAACGATAATCACTGTGATTTTTGGGATAGGTCACCGACCCCTTGTGGGATAAATTTTTGGTGATATAGGGAGTCACATGTTCTCTTTCAACTGGATCTTTTGCGAGTTGATAGGCATTAACCAGGGCCTGATAAGAAAAGATTTCGATATCCATCCCTCGTGGAAAAGTCCTCGTTTCCACATTGGAGGCGTATTCAAATTGAGGGGCCTGCTGAACATAGTAACGAATCACCTGATCGATCACGTCGGGATCAATCAAGGGACAATCGGAGGTCACCCGCACCACCGCATCCGGACGATGTTTGACCGCCGCCTCATAATATCTGGCCAAGACATCCGACTCCGAACCCCGGCTGCACTCCACTCCCAGTTTGTTGCACAGGTCGACAATAGGTTCATCGGTCGCATGGATTGTGGTAGCAACAATCTGGCAATCGATATGTTTGACTCTTCTCAAACGTTCGATTTGATATTCCAGCAACGGCTTGCCCAAAACCTGTTTTAAAACTTTTCCAGGCAGACGCGTGGAAGTCATGCGTGCCTGGTTAATGAGAATAATTTTCATAGGCTTCAATAATAGACCTCTTACAAAACCGTCACCCTCAGCTCCTGGGGAAGCAATTCAAAACTGGCCGGCAAAATGCCCGGCTGCTCTCCATCGCAATCCAAAAGGATAGAAGGGGCTTGCAACGATTTCACTGAAATAAAACTACTTTGAAAAGAATGAATCCCTTTTACCGACAGCGCACGTCTTAAATAAAGTTGGGGAAGCAATTTTAGAAAATCCAGGGCGGCCATTTTTTCCACTAAAAGCACTTCAAATAATCCATTGTCCAATTTGGCCTGTGGCGCCACGCAAAGGCCGCCTCCGAAATAGCTGCCGTTGGCGATAATACCCAGAGTGATGTCGTGAAATTTCCTTTTTTTCCCTTCAAGGCTGGCTTCAATAGAGAAAGGTTTAAAATTCATTAAAGTTTCTAAAATAGAAGTCAGATAAGTGATTTTTCCACCGAAAAGTTTTGACGAACGATTTACCCGAGCCACCACTTCACCGCCCATTCCAAAATCACATATATTGAGGAAATAACGGCGAAGCTTTTTCCCCTTGAAGTCTTGATAATGTATCAAACCCACATCCACTTTTTGGCCTTGGTTTCGAAGGATCCCTTGCAGGCGTTGTTTGAAATCCTTGGGCCATAAAAGCGTTTTGGCAAAATCATCTCCCGAGCCCAGAGGAAAGAGACTAAGCGAAATATTTTGACGAATTTCAGCAGGCACTTGCATGATGCCATTCAGCACTTCATTTAAGGTTCCATCTCCACCCACCGATACAATTTGCCTATATCCCTGAAGGGCCGCCTTTTTGGCCATAAGCACTGCATCGCCTGATTTTTTGGTTTTATGAATTTGGGTGGAGGCAAAGAACTGAGGCAGCAAGGGTTCGATACGTTTCCATTCCCTGGCCGCTCGACCTCCTCCAGAATTGGGGTTGAGAATGAAGTAAGGGGTGTGGTTTGTTTTTTTCATAATCAAACCCCCCCTGTCTAACTCGTCTTCACCGACCACTCCGCCGTTCTCCACGACTCTTCCAAGATGTTTTCAGCCAGAAAACTGATCAAATCTTTCACAATCATCCCGGGCATGGCTTGCTTGAAATGATGCACGGATTTGGGGCAACTGCTCACTAAAATTTTCACCCCATTATCCAACATCTCCTGCAAATGCCGGGAAGAAATATGCTGGGCGTGCTCTGGCTCTACCAGGGCATAAGTTCCCCCCGCGCCACTGCATAGACTTTCTTTTTTATTCCATGAAAACTCGCAAGGTTCGAAACCCGTCACCATTTCCAATAATTCACGAGCCTCGTCATATTGCTTTAAATAGCGTCCCTGATAACAACTATCATGATAAAAATACTTGATGGGGGTCTTGGCCTTGGCCTTAAAGGGGGTGTTTTTGAGATAAGGGGCAAGAAATTCGCTCACGGTAAACACCTGGGCCCTGAGCGGAAAGCCTTGCTCCGGATAAAGATGTTTGAAGGCCCAGGCACATTCGGGGGAACCGACGATAATCTTTTCGGCATCTCTCAAGGCATGCCATTGCAATTCGGCAAGATCCAGAAAATCTTCCTTAAAGCCGGCATTCCACAAAGAAAAACCACAACACTGGATGTTCTCATTGAAAAGTTTTACATTCGAAATCCCTAATTTTTTAAACAATTCAAAATAAAGCTGCAGGGCCTCGGGGAGAAAAGCGGTAAGATGACAAGAAGGAAAAAATAGGATCGAGTCCTTCCCTGTTTCCAACGAGCTCGATTGAGCGAGCTTATTCAATTTTTCCTGCAAATCTTTTCCGTGAGGATTGGAGAATTTCTTAAACCGATCCAGAAAATCAAATATTTCTTTCGGCGCGGTGTGATTGGCAACCGACAACTCCCGCATTTCCTGAAGACAATCCGCCACCGGAATTTCATGTTCGCAAAAGCTTTCTGAAATTCGGCAACTCACACATTTAAAGGCAGGGAGAGCGGTTTGAGCGTTAAAGGGAAGCGCTTTTTCCAGGATGAGCTTGGCATTCTGCTGTTTTCCCCAGGGGGTTAGAGTTTCATTTTTTTCTTCCTCCGCCACGGGGCAAGAAAAATGACACATCTTGGGGCAGAAACTACAAAAGTTACGGTCTTGTGTGTGTGGACTCATTTTAATTCCATCCTTCAGCCAGTTTTTGTTTCATCTCTTTCAAAACAGGAGCCGATGGCTGGGAAATCAGCCCTCCCCAGGGAATTCGAGGATACTCTCGTCTCAAAAGTTTCGAAAAAAGTTTCTGGGTATCATAGCGTTCTATCTCCTGATAATTGGTATGCGCGGCCACACGATGGTTCCATTCGGCGCGAAGACGATTAAAAAATTTCTCACTCCCTTCCCACTCCAACACCAAAAAATATTCCCCTCGGAGAGAGCCATAAACCTCTTTTAAGTCCTGATACGAAAACCGCCCAAAGACCAAAGGCTGCATTTCATGACGTCTAATTTCCCGTTCGAGTTGATAGCAAGTTTCCAGATCGGGCAAAGCCACCAAAAAAAGGAGCGCTTCACTTTCTCTCAAAAAAACCTTGAGGGTAGCCTGATAGATGAGGCCCAGCTCGTCTTTTGCCCCCAGTACGATATTTTTCCAATTGGCCCCCGTCGCTTGCCTCGGAATCTTTTGAGTGCTCAAAAAGTTTCCAGACTTTGATTCCCAATCAATGGCCACACAGAGATCCCAGAGTTCCCCATACTTGAGGGCATACAAATTGGGAAGCAATTCAGAAAGGGCCTGTTTTAGACGGAGGGAGTTTTGCGGCGGTGAAAAATAGCCACAACTGTAGCCTAATTTTGCCAACTCTTGTTCGACTTCACTTAAAGTGTAATCGGTATCGAGAGTTAAGGTTTGAGAATAAGTATCGAGTGTAAACATATTTTTTACAGCCCCATCTTTCCTGGATTTAAAATTGCCTGCGGATCAAGCACCGCTTTTGCGTTCTTCCACCACGCATATAGGGGACCCAATTCTTGAACAAAGGCCTCTGCCTTAAGGGTTCCAATTCCATGATGATGGCTGATAGTCCCTCCTGCCTTTAAACTCGCTTCCATTCCCTTGTCCCAGACCCTTCGATGTTGCTTCAAAGTTTTTTCCTTACCAAGGGCATGACCCAAAAAAGTAAAATAGATGGAACATCCGTCGTGGTAAGCATGTGAAAAATGTGCCATGACCAAGGCCTCCTGACCAATGGCACTCTTAACCCCTTCATACAATTTGGCTAGATTTGTCCAGGAGCTGGCCACTTCCATCGTGTCGACAAAAAAACCTTGATTCACCAAGGGGGACATCTTGTAAGAAACGCTATAGCGACGTTTCAACCATTGTAGCCCCGGTGCTTCTCCCAGACTCTTTCCGCCTTCGCGTTTACAAATTTGCTGAACCCCCAACAACTCATGGTCCAGTTTCCAGGCGGCCCCTTCAAAACCTAAAATTAGCAAACTTTTCTTGAGCGCAAAATCAATGGCTTTGTTCAACAAAGAGGGTTGCAATAAAAGCATCTGCAAGGAATTCCATTTGGCGAAACCCAAAAACGAAAATATTTTTTCGGGAATGAAAGAAAAAGAAGAATTGTTTTTCTCTCTCGAGGGGTGAGTCGAAAAAATAAAACTGTCTAAAGGATCATATAAACGCACCACGGCCGGTCTAAAACCCTTTTGCATAAACAGTCGAATGGCTTCCAGGCCTTGTGCCACCGATTCAAACTGGAACCCCACATACTTTCTTTTCTCGGGCAAAGGGCGAACGTGAAGCTCGGCCTCAGTCACAACGCCTAAAGTTCCTTCCGAACCCAAAATCAGTTCCGAAAACCAAGCCTCTTTGTCTCTAGAACAATCCACTACCCCGCCCGTGGCGAGCACTACCTTCATCGAATGAAACAGGTCTTCAATTTTTCCGTACTTGGTCGAAAGCTGCCCTGCTGAACGACAGGCCAGATAGCCTCCCAAGGTAGCAGTATAAATGGAGGAAGGAAAATGCCCTAGCGTGTAACCCTTCCGATTCAGCTCCCGTTCTAAAATTTCCCCCAGTATCCCGCATTGAGCCCTCACCCGAAGATTTTTTTCGTCGAGGAATAAAATTTGATCCATCTTTTTTAAATCAAGCACAATGCCCTTGTGAATGGGAATGGCTCCCCCGCAGACACCTGACCCTGCTCCATAAGGCACTACCGGCATTTGGTGGGTATTTGCTAAAGCCAGCAAAGTAGACACTTCCTGATTATTTTTCGGCCAAACAATAATTTTAGGAAGTATTTCTACCTCCCCCCCCCTCAGGCGAATCATGGAAGCGCTGGAGCAATCGCGGGAATAGGCCAAGCGATCAGCCTCCGCCAAGCTATGCTCAAGGCCTTTATTTCGGATCTCTTTTAATAAATTGGGAGGGGGCATATTCTTAATTTCCTATTCACTCACTTCGACACTAGCCATTTCAAAGCCCTATTCAAGGGCACATTTTCCGGACACACTTTTTCACATTCCCCACAATCCTTACAAATATCCCAAGGAATCTGCACCTTATCTAGAAAATAAAGCGAGCGGGCATAACTTAAAGGCACCGCCATGGGGCCTAAAAAATGAATCTCATTTTTCTGTTTCAAGGCCGGGCAGATCTTGTCACAATCGCCACAAGCGGTGCAGCGTCCCAAACCCTGAAACATTTTTTTGTCTTCGAGACTTAAAATTTTAACTTCAAGATAATTTTTTTGGAAGCGCTGAATCCCTCCCGAACGAAGAAAAATTCTTCGCAACAGATGTAATAAAAAAAAACAAGCCAAGTTCAACCCTGAAATCATCTTTCGATGTAAATGATATCGGCTTTTCATCAAAAAAGTTTATGAATGATCCGCAAGATGTGCAAGATTATTCCTCTCACCTAAGAACCTACGCCAAAAACCTTAAAGTATCGGTTATCTTTCGTCTCATCGAAAAAAAAGCAGGAGGAAAACCACTCAAGATCCCCATCAGCAAAGCCAGCAGTACCACTGTTTTTAACAAACTCCAGTAAGGCCCAATCGCCAAGCCAGGACGGCCCTGCCCTCCGGGAATAGCCATGGGAATGAAGGTAAAAAGCAGACAGGCCGATATTGCCCCTAACAGTGCTCCAAAGAAAGACAAGGCCATCGATTCGCTGAGATACAAACGAAAGATGGCCCATTTCGAAAAACCCAGGGTACGCAGCACCCCCTGCTCCGTGGACCGTTCACGAATACTCATGGCCATGGTATTTCCTACCACCAGCAAGGTGGCCAGCAAGGTGACCCACGCGATAATTTTGATGGCCTCGCTAATCGCCGAAAGTTCACTCAGAATACTTTCTACAAAACCTTTTTCACTGACCGCCTCCACCGGGGGAGAGGAATTTTGAAAACGTTCTTCTATGATCTGAGTCACCCAAGGCACTTGATAAGGCGCCTCGACACGAAAAAGTAAGATACTAAAAATCCCCCATCTTTCATGAGGTCTTTCAAATAATCATAGTGGACTAAGATGCCCCCATTAAGGTCGGATCTCCCCTGGGGAACCCCGACAATATGGATTGGAAGATCGGGAAGACTTCGAAGCCCCTTCAAAATGACTTCGTCTCCCAGTTTCCATTCGTTTTCCTTCATCAGGTCTATCCCGACGAGGGCGGCCTTTCGCTCGCTCAGCATCTGATCCATTTGAAGGGGATCGACTCCTTCAAGATTCCTCATGTGATAAATTTGATCCACATAACTCCCCAGCACAAACACATTTTTTTCAGAAGATCGGCCGGTGCCTAAATAAATCTTGTAGGGGGCAATATATCGGATGAAGGGAATGTTTTTAAGCTTGTGAATAAAGGCCTCAGGAAGTTGCCCATCAATAAAGTTGCTCATGTAGGTGGGTCTAAAAAAAAGATTCACCTGAGCCGCCTCGCTCTTCAACTTGCTGTTAAAGGCCTCGAGTAAGGTAAAAATAGAAACAAAGAGAAAAAAGCTGATCACGATCCCCAACAAAGTGAGCAGGCTGCGCCGCTTGTTGCGAAAGAGATTGCGAAGGATCAGGGTGAAAAAGTTCAACTCACATCCTCCACCAATACCCCTTTTTCAAGGTGCACCCGCCGACGGCAATAAGAAGCGGCTTTGGGATCGTGGGTCACCAACACAAAAGTTTTTTTAAGTTTTTCATTTAAAAATTTCATCAACTCCAGCACCTCGGTAGAAGAGTGGGCATCCAGGGCGCCCGTCGGTTCGTCCGCCAAAATAATGGCCGGGTCGGTCACAATGGCCCGTGCCATGGCAACCCGCTGTTGCTGCCCACCGGACAGTTGCTTGGGCAGATGTTCTAAACGGTCTTCCAATCCCACCAAGGTAAGTGCCGAGATCGCATGCGCTCTTCGTTCTCGGGCAGAGAGCTGAGTGAGCAGCAAGGGCAGCTCCACGTTTTCACGCGCATTTAAAACCGGCAATAAGTTGTATTGCTGATAAATATAGCCGATGGTGTTGTTGCGCCAAAAATCTTTTTCTTCTTCGCTGAGTCTGGAAATATTTTTCCCCTGAATCAACAACTCGCCAGACGTAGCCTCATCGATGCCCGCAATGATATTGAGCAGAGTGGTTTTCCCCGAACCCGAAGGACCCATCAAGGCGGTGAATTCCCCCTCATGGATATTCAAATCAATTTGATGCAATACGACTTCCTCGCTGTCCTCAGCTCCGGCCTCGCGAGAAAAACTTTTTTTCAGATTTTTGATTTCGATTAAGGGTTTCATTTTGAACTTACTTTCACCACGACCTTCATCCCCTCCTGAAATCGTTCTTTGGGATTGACTACTACCGACTCATCCCCCAGCAGACCTTCCGCAATTTTTGCAAAGCCGTTTTCAACGCTACTGACCTTCACCTGTTTTTCCTTCAACACATCCTTTTGTAAAATAAAAACGATTGTCTGAGTTCCTCTTTTGAGCAGGGCAGACTCGGGGATTTTTACTCGACGCTCCACGCTCTGGCTGGGAAAATTCTTTAGAAGATAGACTCGGGCACTCATCTCGGGTTTCAAAAGATGGCCCGGATTTTCTATCCTCACTTTCACCTGCACGATACTTTTTTGTTTGTCGGCCTTGGGGGCGATATAAAATACCTTGGCCTTGTAAGATTGATCCGGCAGGGCATCGGGAAAGGCCATGGCAGGGCCGTCTAAGACCACTTTAGGCAAATCGGATTCCAAAATATCCATCTCCACATTCATGACGCGCAGGTCGGCCAGTTTAAAAAGCGCCGTTCCAGGAACTCCTTCGGAGGTAATCCCTGGCAGCAAAAATTCTCCGGGCTCCTTTTCTTTTTTGATAATGGTGCCTTCGATGGGGGCCCGCACTTGGGTGTTGCCCAAAAAATATTCCGCGCTTTTGAAGGAAGCTTCAGTGACAGAAAAAGTCTTCAGTGCTTCATCGTATTCGGCGCGGGAAATCACACCGGCCTGATAGAGGTTTTTCTTTCGATTTAAAGTTGCCGCGGCCAAATTGAACTCGGCCTGGGCCAGATTGTATTTCGAGCGATAATCATCCTCTTCAATCTCAGCCAGCACTTCCCCTTTTTTCACCCATTTTCCTTCCTCTGAAAAAATAGTTTTGATTTTTCCGTTGATCTGGCTGGAGACCAGAATGGTGCTATCTGCTTCGACATAGCCTCCTGCTGTGAGTAGAATATCTGGCAAACCCTCTTGCACAATTTCGGAGCGAATGACTTCTACCCCAGGGGCCTGATTCCATTGGCGAAGAAAAAATAATAGAAAAAGAGCCAAAGCAATGCTGAGAACCAATGCCACTTTTTGCTTCTTGGAGAGGCCCGCTTTTTTTTTCGCTCGCTGCGCCTCTTCAATCTTCAAGGAATAAATCAGATCTTCTTTTTCATTCATACGAAGTCCCCATGAGGAGTGATTTGATCCAGGCCATTAACTCATCTCACACAATTTAACAGCCCTTTTAGCTCAATAGCCGCCATTTTTCCACTTTTGACGGCACCCTCAATTGTCGCGGGTAAACCCGTGCTTGTCCAATCTCCTGCTAGGAAGAAATTGTGGAGAGGCGTTGTCGCTTCGGGTCTCAGCCTCTCGGAACCGGGTCCAAAACTGGGAGTGGCTTGAAGTTCTTTGAGAATGCGATGGTGAACGGGTTTTATATTTTTAGATTGGGGGAAAAAATCGCCTAGTTCTTTTAAAGCTAAAGCAAGTAATTCTTGGGAATTCAAATTCTTTAGAAAATTCGCCGCACTAATAGTCAATGAGAGGTACTGAGTTTTGGGAATATCTTCTGCATGTAAAAGTCTGCCTTTATTAAAAACCCAATGAATAGGGCTGCCCAACAATCCTGCAAAAAATTCCGAGAACCAGGGTTTTTCGTACCAAAGGTTGATATTGTAGATGGCCGAGTATTGAACCTCATCCAGTTTAGAAAAATAAGCCTGTTGTTTGAGAGCGTCTGGGAGGATTTTCCAAAGGGCGTTTGCGGGGAGAGTGGAGAGATAGAAATCGGCGATGATTTCTTCTCCATTATCTAAGATAAGTTTTTCAATTTGATTGGGCCCCTCACCCTGCCCTCTCCCCCAAGGGGAGAGGGAGGAAATGCCACAACGAGTAAAAATCTTTCCCCCACGATCTTCAATAAATTTCTGAGCGGCGTTCGTGTACAAATCCGATAGTCCCACCGTCGAAGTCACCATTTTGGATTCTTCTTTTCCTTTGAGCAGGGCTTCCAGAAAAACGGTGGCAAGTAGTTTGGCCGAGGCCTTTTCGGGGCTTTCATTGAGGGTGGCGAGAATTAGGGGTTCTAGAAAATTTTTGAGAATTGTTCGATCTAAATCTTTCAACCATTCGGCACAGGAGAGTGAATCCAAGGCCTTCAATTCCGCCACAGAGCTTCGTCTGAGTTTGTTGAGAAATAAAGCAAGGTTGAATTTTTCTTTGAGAGAAAAACCTGAGTAAGAAAAAAGTGCAGACACCAAGTGCAGAGGAGAAGGGAGATCGCTGGCTTTTAATCGATGAATTTTCCCTCCGCGTTCCACCAAAGGCACTTCCATTTTTACCTGGGTTTGTAGAGGGGTCTCGCGGCCAATTTTTTTCAGGAAATCGAAGGTGTGGTGATAACAGCCCATCATCAGGTGTTGCCCGTTATCCATCACGTCGCCCGTTTTGGAATCCATCACCGAATAAGCCCGGCCACCCAAGACGGGTCTGGCTTCGAAAAGCCTTACCTGAAATCCTGCCTCCACCAAATACACGGCGGCGGAAAGTCCGGCCAGGCCTCCCCCTAAGATGGCGATGGATTTCACGAGAAAAAACTCCTGAGGACTTCGGACACTAGAACTCGAATTTTGGCCCACCTGGAAAGGGACACTTTTTGTTGAAGTGGAAGGCGAGGATGTTTTTTGATTTCTTTGAGGATACGATAATAAATTCTTCCCATCATCCAGGCCGCTAGTACCTTTCTTCGAGGAAGTTCTTTCAGAAGATCAAAGGCCTCCGAATAAATGGCTTCAGTTTGGCCAATTTCATAATACATCAGCGAATCCATACGTACTGAAGGACGGCCCTGAAGCACATCTTGCTCGCTCAGTGAAAAATGTTTCAAATCGCTGAGAGGCAGATAAATCCGGCCCAGGATGGCATCGCTGCGGATATCCCTTAAAATATTGGTGAACTGCAGCGCGCGACCCAAAAGAACGGCTGCCTTTTCGGCACTTTCTCCTTCCACTTCAAAAATGCGCATGCACAGCAGACCCACGGTGGAGGCCACTCCATAGGTATATTCCAGCAACTGCTTTAAGTTTTCGTAGCGATTTTTGTGCAGATCGTGTTCGACGCCTTCGAGGAGTTCTACAAAATGTTTTTTGGAGAGATGAAATTGATCTTTGGCCCAGCTGATTTCCTGCAGAATCGGATGCGTGGCCTTATTTTCGTAAGCCAGGTCCAACTCTTGTCTCCAGAATTTTAATTTTAGGGCAGCCTCGCCAGGAGAGGCCGATTCGTCGACTGCATCATCTACTTCCCGCGAAAAAGCGTAGAGGGCCTCCATCGCACGGCGTTGATCTTTCCGTAAAAAAAAGAAAGAGGCCGCAAAGTTGGATTTGCTCTTTGCGGTAATCGTCTGGGCCAGTTCTTGGCCTTGATTGAAATTGTCTCGATATTTCCTCAAAGTCCACTCATTATAAGCAAAAAAACTTCTTATCAGTAAGGAGATTTTATCCGATTTCTCAATTTTGGGTCTTCCAAAACCTTCTCGCTCCAAATTGTCACAGGCCTTCTCTAAAATTTTTATACCCCCTAACCAGGTGAGCTTGAGTTCCCAGGCCAGTCTCCCTTTGACTAAAAAAGGAAGATCAAAGCCTTTTTCGAAAAAGGGCCAGGTGAGGGTTCCCAGTTTTTGGAGCAAAGAAACGGTGCTTTCCCTCTCCTTTGTAAGGAGAGGGTTAGGGTGAGGTAGAAAATCCAACGGCACATACACCCTGTCTTTTTGCAAATCGACCTCAATATCCTGCCAAAAATTAGCCAGCTGTAATCCAGTACAAATCGCATCGGAAAGCTCAAAGAGTTTTTCATCCCGATACCCAAAAACCCAAAGCACCAAGCGTCCCACCGGGTTTGCGGAGTAATGACAATAATCTAGCACTTCTTCCCAGGTGTCTTTTCGACGCTCGGTCACATCTCTTTCAAAGGCGATGAGAAGGTTGTTGAGAAGTTCGTAGGGGATTTGATGCCGCTCAATCGTGTCTTGGAGGGCAATGAAAATGAGTGAGGGTTCGACGGGCTCACCATGTCCCATTGGACAAGAGCCGGACATGGTAAGCTCAGTCGAACCCTCACTCTCATAACAATTTTTTAATAACTTCCTCCATCCCGCCAATTTCTCCAAACGCTCTGGCTTTTGCGCATCAATTGCTGCGCGCCATTCTTCTTCGGTTGCAAAGTCCGAAGCACGAGGATAGCCTTCATCCGCAAAATCATCGGCCGTTCTGGCAAAGGCATAGATGGCCCAAATGGCAGGGCGCATGGGTTTGGGAATGAGCATTGAGCCCACTGGAAAATTTTCGTAATGCCCCAAGGCAATTTTTTTACAATGATGGTAAGCGCCTAGAATGAAATCCATGCTGGGCTTATAGGAGAAAAAACTTTATTAAGGCAAATTACTTTTGTCGAGGATCCCAGAGACGGTTTGGCGTGCTTCTTTGAGGTTGAGGATATTGAACACCAATGATGGAGCCTTGCGTAAATGTATCGGGGTTGCGATCTGTAGGGGGAGGAGTTTGAGGAGCGGGATGAAGCAAAGATTCATAGTTTGTAATTTTAGACCCAGGAGTGAAAGGATTACTCAAAATTGAATTTCCCATTGTTTGATTCCTCAGTGTCTGATAACTGCTCTCAGGCTTCTCGGCCGCAAAGAAGCCCCGGTTGCTAATTCTACTGAAAAAAATGTTTTTTAACAGCTTTAATTTAAAAAAGAGATAACGCGATGAGTCAAGAGGCGGATAAAATTTTAGAAGAAATGATAGACCTTCAACGAAAAAAAATACGCCGTGTGGCCGATGAACTCGGGGTGCATTTAACGGGGGAAGATATCCTGAACGCCCATGATTTTCCTCAACTCATCCGATCCTCCCGTTTTAATTTTGAAGATGGCTATTTGGCCGGTTTATTGGCTGCCCAAATGGCATTCCGGAGCTTATGAAAACGATTGCCTTTTTTGATGTCGATGGCACCCTGGTGAATGGCTATACCGGTTATTATGCGAGCGTGGAACTTATTCGACGGAAAATTATTAAAAAAAGACGATTACCACTAGCCCTGCTTTACCGAGCCTTGAGCGCCGTGTTTTTTATCAAAGATGTGGCCAAGATGTACGAGGTGGCCCTGCAAGATTTGGCAGGAACTCGCGTGGAAGAGATCATGGCCATTGGTCAGTTGGTGTTTGAACGCGACGTGAAAAAGCTTGTTTATCAAGAAGGCCTGGGCCTCATCAAACAACACCAAAATGCGGGAAACCAGGTGGTGCTTATCTCTTCAGGCCCCTATCTGGTAATTAAGGCCCTGGAAAAATTTGTGGGGGCAAACACTTCTTTTTCCATAGGCCCTCAAATTGAAAATGGAATTCTGCAAAAAAAACTCGATCTCCCCATTGCCTACATGGAAGGCAAACGCCAGCTGGCCGAGCGTTACGCAAAAAGCCAGGGCCTTAATCTCGAAGACTGTTCCCACTATGCCGACACCCGCCACGATTTGCCCTTACTCGAAGCAGTGGGACAACCTCACCTCGTGAATCCCGACGCATCTTTCACAAGACTGGCCGAACGGCGATCCTGGCCAGTGCTGAGATTTAAGACGATGTTGGGGTGATTTTTTTGAAATAATCAAAAGGTCCACTTTTAATTTTTAGAGGACAAGTTCAAAAATTTCCCTTGAAAAGCCCCACTTGAATGTTATCGCCTCCTTTGGGTTATTTATTATCCTTAGTCCTTTTTAAAGGAGGTTTTTATGGAAACTTTATCGGTGGCAGAAGTCGTGAAATTTGTTCTGCGTTGGTTCCACTATATTTTTGGTATTCTATGGATTGGGCATTTGTACTTTTTTAATTTCGTAAATGCCAATTTTCAAGCGGCCATTGACGCTGAAACCAAGAAGAAGATTGTCCCCGAATTAATGCCTCGGGCCCTCTTTGCCTTTCGTTGGGGGGCGATGATGACTTTCATCACCGGTTGGATTTATTTTGGGATGCAGCAACAGGCCTATCTCGGAAGCCCCAGCATTTATTGGATAGGTTTGGGGGCACTTTTTGGATCTGTCATGTGGTTTAATGTATGGTTCATCATCTGGCCTAACCAAAAGAAGATCATCACGGCCGTTAAAACGGGAGAAAAGCCCGATCCTAACTTAGTAGAAAACGCGCGAAAGGCCTCTAAGCTCAATACCTTCCTCTCCATGCCGATGTTGGCCTGCATGGCAGGTGCCTCTCATGGGGCCATCTTTGGGCAATATTGGACTGTGGCCATCCTCGCTTTTATAGTGCTTGGTTTTGGCCTGGCCCAACATTTATATCAAATCGCCCCGAAAGTGGGTAAATCGGTTTAGTGCATTTAATATTTTATGGATGGCGCCCCGAAGAGTCGGGGCGCCTTTTTTTATATGGCTATTCGTCGAAGAAGAAAAAAAAGTGGGTTTGCTTTCTGGAAATTATTGGGGGTCTTGGTTTTAGTAACGGCCCTGGTGTGGTATTTTCAAAGCTTCAAGACCAAAACAACTAAGCCCTCAAATGTGATGACTCAAACTTCGGAGGATAGGCAAAAAACCAATCCGGCAAATACTCAGGCGCAAAAGAATCCGAATGTTTTTCCGGAGACAGTTCCTGTAAAAAGTCCTGAAAGCAAAGCGGCAGAAAGCCAGAAAACGGAGACCCAAAGGTCAGAGACCCAAGCCTCTACCTTGCCGGATATCCCTAAAAAAACAATCAGCAAAAACGTCTTGCCGGAGCATGCCTGGCAAGACGACTATATCAAGCTCGATTATCCCGATAAAAAAGGAGGGAAACAACTCCTGCTGATCTCTTATGGCCTAGTGCCGGAAGGCAAGTCTGCAGATAAGATCCGCAATCCGGATGTGCTGAAACCGGTGGTGGCCATGGTGCAAAGAAGTGCGGAAGGTTACGATAAAATCAGCGAAATCAATTTGCTTAAAAGTAGCGGTGACAAGCATTTGAAAGGCATCGCCCGTTTTAAAAGCGCCGATTTGGTGGATATTGATAAAGATGGCTTACCGGAAATTATTTTGCATTTCGATAGTTCGGGGGAGAGCACGGAAAAAATTGGTCTCTTGAAATGGGATGGAAAAACCTTGCAGTGGATGAAAAAGAAGGTGGATAAAACAGAAAAAGCCGCTCTTTGGAATACGGGGACGAGTGGGACAAGCAAGAAAAGCATCAAGTTGGAAAAAACGAAAATCATTGAACAAGTCACCGGTTTTGATGCAGCTCATCCCAACAAGGGGTTTGAAACCAAAAAAACCGAGTGGAGATTTGAGGATGGGGTTTGGGTGAAGAAGTAAATCTATGCACGCCATTAAAATCAATCAGCTCTGCAAAAAATATAAAAGCCTGCAAGCCCTGAAAGGCCTCGATCTGGAGATCGAAGAAGGAGAATTTTTTGGTCTGCTGGGTCCTAATGGGGCGGGCAAAACCACTTTGATCGGATCGGTCGTCGGTTTGGTGAAACCCGATTCAGGACAAATTTCAGTCTTCGGCAAACAGGTGAGTCCACAGACTATTGACACTCGCCAGATGATTGGCTTTGCCCCTCAAGAAATCAATGTCGATCGCTTTTTTAATATCCGAAAAACGCTGGAATTTCAGGCGGGTTTTTACGGATTCTCGCACAAATATGCCAGAGAGCGCACCCAGGATTTACTTACCCAATTTCGGTTAAAGGAAAAATCCACCGAGCCATTTTATAAGCTCTCCGGAGGCATGCAACGGCGCTTGCTCATCGCGCGGGCCCTCATCAGCAAGCCCAAAATTCTGATTCTGGATGAACCGACGGCAGGTGTGGATGTGGAACAACGTCGCGAACTTTGGTCTTATCTCCAAAATTTAAATGAGGATGGCACCACTATTTTACTCACCACTCATTATATTGATGAGGCGGAGCTGCTCTGTGAGCGGGTGGCCATCATCAACCATGGTCAGATCATCGAAATGGGAAGGCCTAGGGAACTGATCGCCAAATACTGCAAAGAAAAAGTGGAGATTACATTTAGAGATAAACTGCACTACGGTGATTTTAAAGGATTTTCTGAAATAAAGATGGAAGACAATAGGCTCACTTTAACCCAGGCAAAAGTGGGGATACAGATCAGCGAACTCTTGGAACGGGCCAATCTTCAGGGGGCAAATCCTGTACTTGATATGCAAGTGTGCCACGGTTCTTTGGAAGACGTGTTTGTGACGCTGACGGGAAGAAAGTTATGACCCAAAATTTTATCGGATTTAGGACCTTGATCGAACGCGAATATTACCGTTTTGCACGCCTCTCCAAGCAAACAATAGCCCCTCCCATTATTACGACCGCGCTTTATATTTTTATTTTTGGTTTTTCCCTGGGCTCGCGCATCAAAGAAGTAGGTGGTTTTCCTTACATCGTGTTTATGCTCCCAGGACTTGCGGCGATGGGGGTTATCAACAACGCTTACGCCAACACTTCTACCTCGCTTTTTATGGCGCGTATGGATAGATCCATCGAAAATATTCTGGCCGCTCCCTTGTCCCCTTTTCAGGTGGTATTTGCCTTTGTGTTGGGAGGCATCCTCCGCGGGGCCTTGATTGGAATTCTGACTTTGGCAGTTTCCAAGATCTTCATCCCCCTGCCTTTTTATCATTTTGGCTACCTGCTGCTGGTTTTACTGATGAGTTCGCTGTTGTTTTCCTGCCTGGGAATCATTTCTGCCCTGTGGAGCGAATCCTGGGACCAAATTGCCACTTTTACCAATTTCGTCATTTCTCCCTTCATTTATTTAGGCGGAGTTTTTTACTCCATTCACATGCTGCCCCCGCTTTGGCAAAAGGTCAGCCTCTTGAATCCCATCTTTTACCTGGTGGATGCCCTCCGCTGGGCCACCTTGGGGAAGGGGGATGTCCCTTTCGCTATTTCCATTTCTTTTATTTCGACTCTCGCCCTGCTTTCCCTGGCACTTTGTGCCTATTTATTTCGTCGGGGTTATAAGTTGTTGAGTTGATATTAGACTTCTTTCGTAACCTACTGCGCAAATGCCCTGCGGCGTTGCGGTTCCCCCGTTTGTCCTCACGTACATATCGTACGCTGCGGGAAACGGGTCCCACCGCGCCTTGCAGGCCAATTGCTCGTGACGGTTACGAAAGAAGTCTATTGCTGTTTTCCACAATTTTATTACTCCTATTGCGTTTTTCGATTATTTCGAATAGCATCAAACGAAAGGGTTTCTGGATGTTAAATAATGAAAAATTTGAGGGTGAATTATGAATAGTATGAAGTTCCAAATTTTACCTTCTGAAGAGGACGTTTCCTTGGCACGAACAAGTGCAGAGGAATTGAGCAGGCTCCTTGCCAAAAAAACTCAAGCACCCCGAGCGAGAGTGCAAATGGATGGCCAGGATCTAATAATGCCTCGTCAGGCTTTGGCCTTATTGCGGGATTTATTAGCTGAAATGGCTCAGGGTAATGTTGTGAGCATTGTCCCTACCCATCATCTGCTCACTACTCAAGAGGCGGCAAATATTTTAAATATTTCACGCCCTTTTCTTATACAATTATTAAAAAGTGAAAAAATTCCCTTTTCAAAAGTGGGAACTCACCGGCGTATTCGCTATCAAGACTTGATGGAATATAAATTGAGGCGCGATCAAGAAAATCAGGAGATGCTGGAGGAATTAACACGTCAAGCTCAGGAAGAGGATATGGGGTATTGATGCGATTTATTGTTCTTTATGATGCCTGTGTTTTATACCCGGCTCCGCTCCGTGATTTTTTGTTGCGCTTAGCCCAGTCCGGGAAAAAAATAGAAATCAAGAAACTTCTCGCCTTATCAAAAAAAACTACCCCCAGTAATTAAATGCATCTCCAGTCCGGTCTATTTGCAGCCAAATGGACCGAACGGATTCACGAGGAATGGATAAGAAATCTTTTAAAAAATCGTCCCGATTTGAAGGATAAAATTAAACGCACGAGAACTTTAATGAATGACGCCATTCCGGATTGTTTGGTGACAGGATACGAGCCCTTGATAGGAGAAGGGAATTTACCCGATGCAAACGATCAGCATGTTTTAGCTGCCGCTATTCGTTGTGGGGCCCAGATTATTGTGACCTTCAATTTGAAGGATTTTCCAGATAACATTTTAGAAGTTTATGGAATCGAGGCCATGCATCCCGATGTGTTTGTAGAGCATCAAATGAGTTTATATCAAGGCGCTGTGATTAGTGCTGTCAAAAATCACCGGACTGCGCTTAAAAACCCTCCAAAATCAGCAGAAGAATATTTGGCTACAATGGCAGCACAAGGACTGATAGTGACCGCGGATAAACTTAAGGAATTTGTTGAGTTGATATGATTTTTTTCGCATTTCTTTTATTTCGACTCTCGCCCTGCCTTCCCTGGCGCTTTGTGCATATTTGTTTCGGAGAGGGTATAAGTTGTTGAGTTGATATTGACTCTTGTTTTGTTCTTAAATTTAAGTACAATCATGAAAAGAAAAGAATTGGAAGCAAAGTTAAGTCAGCTAGGTTGGTGGTTTAAAAAGCATGGTGGGAGTCATGATATTTGGACCAATGGGGAATATATTGAAACAGTCCCGAGGCACAAAGAAATTAATGAATACACCGCAAAAGGAATTTTAAGGAATGCAGAAAAAGGTCGTGTGAAAAAGGAGAAATAAGATGTTTTTTAAAGGACAAGTTTGGAAAGACGACAAATTTTGGATTATCGAATTGCCTTGTTTAGAAATCAGCACTCAAGGCAAATCTTTAAAGGATGCATTAAGTATGATGGAAGATGCCGTAAAGTGTCATGTCGATAAGTCGGGATTTAAAGTGAAAGCAAGTTTGTTAAAAAGCAAAAATGTCCAGAAAAGGGATTTTAGCCTCTCCAGCTCTGAGGAAACCGAGCTGGTGGCATTATTTTTAAAAAGACAAAGGCAAATTAATCATCTCACCGTGAGGGAAGTCGCTCAGCGCTTGGGCTATGCTTCAGCGAGTGCCTATGCTCAGTACGAGTCTGGCAAACATTCACCGGGTTTAGAAAAGATTTCTAGGTTTATTGAGGTAATGAATCCCAAACGGCATTTTACCTTGGAGATGCTGAGCCTATAATTTAAGTTGCTCCAGACAACTTTAAAAACCCAAAACCCGATAAGGACAATATGGGTGTTCCAAAAGTAGAGGCCTCACTTTCTAAATTACAGCCCTGGATGCCGTCACCGAATGTGATTACGGCTCCGCGTTCTCCCTCAACAGGACCCACGCAAAATGTGCCGGGTCGCGTAGGGATAGGTGAAATGGCGCCTATTTTGGCTAGTTTTGCGGCCCATCCCGATTTGGCCAATCTCTTTACCCAATATGGTCTCGTGAATCGTATCCGGCGCAAGCTCAGTACCTTGTCGGGTAAAAATGCCCAAATCGTGCTGGCCGAAAATACCATCGGCGCGGCGGACAATCAGGGTTTGGTCTATCTGGGTACTGATTTTTTAAGGGCCCATCAAAACGACACGGCTCTGGTGGCGGGGGTCGTGGCCCACGAGTGGGGGCATCTGATGTCGCTGCTGATTAAATACGCCAACTTTGACCGCTTTAAATGGGATGAATTGCTGAAGATCCGCCAGGAAGAAGAGGCCTCTGCCGATGCCTTCTGTGGCAGGATTTTACCTCTGATGGGTTATTCGGTCGAGCCTCTCATCGAATTTTTGCAGCACATCCATGATGGTCGCGAATCGCATAAATATTTTCCTGTGGAGATGCGCATTAAAATTTTGCGCGAAGCCTCTCAATGCACCTTTGACCGGCAAGAGTTCGCGCGCGAACTGTTTAGCAAAGATCGGGTGATTTATCCGAATCCTTATACTTCTATTTTATTAGCTTCTGAGTAGTGCGTCATCTCGAACAATAGTGAGAGATGACGAAAGGATTTTTTTGACGCAGCGTGTTGTTCTGGCCTGCATTTGCGGCCATAAAAATATTGCCAAAATTAAATCCTGCTGTTATCTCCGCCCCTCGCTTCTGAAAAAAATGAGAAAAACTTATGAAGAAAATATTTCGCTTTGCCTTCTTTGGGTTGTTTTCACTCAGTCTGCTGCCTTCTTGCGGTCTTAAAAAAACGGCGGCGGGAATTACGGCGCAAGTTTTTAAGGACGGTTTACCGGCCATCGAAGAAGAACAAGATGTAGGTTTTGCGAATCAGTCTTCCCTCGCCTCCCTCAAGATGCTGGAAGCCCTGCAGCGTTCTAATCCTAAAGACAAATCTATTTTATTCATGCTGGCCCGCTCTTATGCGGCTTATACCTTTGGCTTTGTGGAGCAAGATATTTTGGAAGCAAAAGGCGTGAATGAAAACATGGAAAAAATGGCGAGCGACCGGGCCAAACTGTTTTATGGTCGGGGAAAAAAATTTGGCCTGCTGCTTCTGAGTCAGAATGCCTCGTTTAAAAAATCTTTGGAAGGCACTTTGGATGCGTTCAAAAAGTCTCTCCTCACTTTCAATAAAAAAGATGTCCCTAATTTATTTTGGACGGCCTTCAATTGGGGATCCCTCCTCAATTTCTCAAAAGATTCTCCCGATACCATTGCCGAAATGCCACGCATTGAGGCCCTCATGATGCGAGTTGCTGAGCTGGATCCTCATTACTACTACGACGGGCCGGGTCAGTTTTTCGGGGTGTTTTATGCCGCACGCCCCAAAATGTTGGGAGGGCAGCCCGAGGCCTCCAAAAAGGCCTTTGATACAGCGATAGAAGCTACCCAAAACAAATATTTGATGATCAAGGTACTCAAGGCTCAATTTTATGCGGTGCAGATTCAAGACAAAAATTTGTTTCGATCTCTGTTGCAAGAGGTGTTGAATGCCGATGCCACTGTGCTTCCTGAGCAACGTTTAGCCAATGAAGTTGCGAAGAAAAGAGCGGCGATTTTACTTTCTAAAGAAAAATTGTTTTTTTAATTGGAGGATTCCATGAAAATCTCGAAACTCAGCAAACTCTTTACCGCAGCCTCTCTGCTGCTTTCTCTTTCTTTACCCCTTCAAGCCGCCGAGCATGAAATCAAGGTTTCGGTGCTGGCCCCCGAAGGTTCCACCTGGGTGAATATCATGAAGGAGATGGATAAAGAATTGCAAACGGCCTCTGGCGGAAAAGCGGCTCTCAAGATTTATGCGGGCGGGGTCTCCGGAGATGAAAAAGACGTCATTCGCAAAATGAGAATTGGCCAGGTTCATGCGGCAGGTCTTACCGGAGTGGGTTTGGGCGAAATTAATCCTTCGGTGCGAGTGCTGGAACTTCCGATGCTCTTCAACAGCTATCAGGAAGCCGATTATGTAAAATCAAAAATTCAGGGCGATTTTGAAAAGCAGTTTGATGCGAAAGGTTATGTGCTACTCGGTTGGGCCGAGGCGGGTTTTGTGAATATCATGTCCAATAAACCCATCAAATCGAAAGCTGATATGGTGGGAACCAAATGGTGGGCCTGGGAAGGAGATCCTCTGGTAAAAGAAATGTATGCGACTTTAGGAATTACCCCAACCCCTCTGGCCTTGCCGGATGTGCTCACGTCACTTCAAACCAACCTCATCGACGCCGTATATGCTCCTCCCTTAGCGGCCATTGCACTTCAGTGGTTCACTAAAACTAAATACATGACGGATCTTCCCTTGGCCAATTCCACCGGGGCTTTTGTGATGAGCAAGACGGAGTTTGCAAAGCTCCCCGCCGATCTTCAAACTACCCTAAAAACGGTCTCTGAAAAATATTGCACCAAACTGGTTGCGGCCATTCGCGCAGACAATGCCAAATCGATGGAAACTTTAAAGAAAAATGGAATTCAAGTGATCACGGTTGCTCCGAATGACAAGGCCGAACTGGAGAAAGTGTCTGCAGAGGTTCGTCCTAAATTGGTGGGTAAATTGTACTCCCAGGAACTTCTCAACAAAGTTCAGGGCTTGATCACAGAGTATCGAAGCGGTCATAAATAATCATTCAAACAAAATTTTATGTTTCTTACAAAAGTTGACCGCGGCATCGCCAAAGTGGAATCCCTAGTGTTGACCTTATTGGTCACTACGATGATTCTGCTTTCTGCTTACCAAGTTTTGGCTAGAAATTGGGGGGTCTTTCACCAACTTCCTGAATCGCTCCTTTTAAAAATGCACCTTGGAATCGGGTCCTCCTGGCTTCTTCCAAAATTAAAGGCCTTTTCCGAATTTTGTGGTGCAAAGCTTCCTCCTCTTGTTTGGGGAGATGCGGTTGTACGGAGTTTAGTGCTGTGGGTAGGCTTTGTGGGCGCTTCTATCGCCGCGCATGAGGGAGGACATTTGGCCATTGATTTTATTAACCATCTTACCCCCACATGGTTTAAACGTTATTCTTCGCTTGTTACCTCTTTGGCTTCAGCGGTCGTTTGCTACTTTCTGATGTTAGCGGCCTATAAATTTTTTCAAGACGAAAAATTATCGGAATCTTTTCTGATTCCTAATCTTGTCCCTAACTACTGGGCTGTGGTCATTATTCCCTTTGGTTTTTTGATGATGATGCTGCGTTTTGGAATTAAGGCCGTCGAATCCATTCATTCTCTCATTTGGAGTAAAGAATGAATCTCAAACTAATCGTTTTTGGGATCATTCTCATTGCTCTTCTGGGAGCCCCGCTCTTTGTTATTTTTGGTGCGGTCAGCTTAATTTGTTTTCATCAAGCTGGTATTGATAGTTCAGCCATCATCATTGAAATGAATCGCTTGGCCTCCGCGCCTGCCTTGTCTGCAATTCCGCTCTTTACCTTTGCAGGTTATCTGATTGCCGAAAGTAAAAGCCCCGAACGCCTCATCAACCTTTCCAAGGCCCTATTTGGTTGGATGCCCGGTGGCTTGGCTTTTATGACCATTATCGCTTGTGCCTTCTTTACCGCATTTACCGGGGCATCGGGAGTAACCATTATTGCCTTAGGGGGCTTGCTCTACCCTATCTTGGTCAGGGAAAAATATCCGGATGGTTTTTCCATGGGCCTGGTCACTACCTGTGGCAGTGTAGGCTTGATGTTTCCACCGTCACTTCCCCTCATTCTCTATGGTCTCATCAGTGGTGCGAGCATTGACCTACTTTTTAAGGCCGGGGTTTTACCAGGCGCTTTTATTATCGCTACCTTGGGAATTTATAGCTTATTCGTGAGCGGACGCTCCGAAGTCGTCCGTCATCCTTTTTCATTCAAAGAACTCTTCAAGGCGCTGCGCCAGGCTATTTGGGAAGTGCCGCTTCCCGTTATTATTTTGGTGGGAATTTATGGAGGCTTTATTACCGCCTCCGAAGCGGCCGCCGTAACGGCTTTTTACGTGTTTGTGATTCAGGTTTTTATCTATCGCGATTTAAGTATACACAAAGACATCCCCCGCATTGCCAAACAGTCGATGGTACTGGTGGGAACTATTATTGTGATTTTCGCCGTCGCCATGGGTTTTACGAGTTATTTGATTGATGAGCAGGTCCCCAACAAAATATTCGAATGGATACGTCAATACATCCACAGTAAATGGGCCTTTTTGATTGTTCTTAACACCTTTTTGCTGATTGTTGGATTTTTGATGGACATCTTTTCGGCCATCATTGTGGTGATTCCCCTCATCATGCCCATCGCAAAGGAATTTGGGGTGGATCCCATTCATCTGGGAATTATCTTCCTCACCAACCTGGAAATTGGTTATCTGCATCCCCCGGTAGGTCTTAATCTTCTGCTCTCCAGCATTCGTTTCAAGCGAAGCATCCTCAATCTGGCCTGGGTGACTCTGCCTTTTTTACTGCTGCTTATTTTCTGTCTGATGGTGATTACTTATGTGCCACAGCTGAGTTTGTATTTGGTGGGGCCTCATTAGACAAGCTTTTGTAATTGCGAATTTATCTGGGAACAGATCGCCGATTGAGTTAAATTATGGGAAGAATTCGAAGAGGTGGATATTTAATTGAATGGTGGATAGGAGATCATTTGCCGAAGCATGTGCATGTTTACAAAAATGGTAAGGAAATTGCCAAAATTCAGGTCCCTGAGTTGCTTGTTTTGAGTGGAACCTTGAATAAAAAACTGGAGAAAATTTTAAAAGAAATCTCGAAGGAAATAAGTATATGAAAGATCTGAAAATTAAATCTGTGGAAGCAGATAATAAAAAAAAGCTTATTCATCTGACTTATTCTTCTGACAAAAAAATCAGTATTACTTATGAATCATTGGGTATCAGGATTCCTATTGAACGCATTTGGGTAGATGCAGAAACCAGGGGAAAGAGCGTTGGTTTTTTACTCAATAATGGAGAAACAAATTATATGCCTTATGATCAAGCCCTGGCGATCGTAAAAGACCCTGAGTACATGATTCAAAATCAGATGGAAATTATCGTCGCCAAAATAAAATTACTCTTAGAAAAAAAGATTTCTGGGAAAAAAATTGATCTGAAAAATAATTTATCCAAAACTAAAATTCATACTTTATTAAAGTCTCTTGCTAAAAAAAATCTGGTTCAACTTTATCAAATTGCTTCTTCTCTAGGTTTGGAAATAGAAATAGCCCTCAAAAAAGCCGCTTGATCAAATCACCACCACTTCTTCCTCTTGAAAAACAGCACCATGCTAATTGTGAATGCGAGCATAAATCCCCAAACTCCGTAATAGCCCCAGGGGAAATCCAGTTCGGGCATGTGTTTAAAGTTCATTCCATAGACCCCGACGATAAAAGTAAGGGGCATAAAGATGGTGGTCGCAATGGTGAGGCGTTGCATCACGTAATTGAGTTGCTGCGAGGCCTCGTTGTTTCTGAGGGTTAGCGTGGCAACATAAACCTCAAAGACCGATTTGATGTGCTCTCTCAAGGACTCCAAGCTGTGCAGCAAGTCATCCATCTGATCAATCAAATTTTTGAAATAGGTTTTGGCTTCTGCGTTTGAATAAATCATCGATCGCTCCAAAAGAGATTTGAGAATATCTCGTTGGGGGATCAAATTTTTGAGTAGGAGCAGCACCAGTTTTTTAAATCGCAGAATTTCATTCAGGATTGCCTTTCCATTTCCTTTTAAAACTTCCGTTTCAATATGTTCCAGGTCTTCTTCACAACGTTCGATGAGCGGATGATAGTCACTGAAGGTCATTTTTAACAAAGCATACAGAATAAAGAGAGGGCCTTTTTTCAGGGTCTCTTCGCTGTTTTGCTGGATTAAATTTCGGGCGACATTAAAGGTGCGTGAAAGATTAGGGCCATGAACGGTCACTAAATATTTTTCGGAAATAAAGATTTCCACCTCGCGAGCTTCACAGCGTTCTTCTTTTAAATGATAGAAAATGCGGTGCAAAACGAGAAAGAGATAGTTGCCCTGGGCGTCAATCTTGGGGACTCCCAAATCGAGTTTTATGTCCTGGATATGCAGAGGATGAAAATGAAAATTTTCTTCCAGAAGCGTAAAGTCTTCTTCGTCTGGATTGTCCAGATCCATCCAGAAACGGTAGCCCTGTTGTATGGCCCTTTTCAGCCAATCGATATCCTGGCTGACGATGGAGTTGCCGTTCTCATCCAAAATGAGAAGATTAATCATTTTTTCACCTCACTTCAAATTCGTTAGAATAAATGGTTGCGGGCATTTTGCTCCATGAAGAATTTGAAAAGTTGATTTCAATGTAATATCGACCTGTTGGCATTTTTTCGGGTTTTATCTCGATGTTTTTGAGTTCGCTCGCAGAAGAGAAAGTTTTTTTGGAAAACTGTTTGAGGTCAAAAAAAATGGAAGCCTGTTTGACATTTGCCGGGGCAATTTTCTGAATGCCAAGCGATTTGATCTGGATGGGAAAATTCGTTACACGTGCTAAATCGAAACTTATTTTTTCAGAAGGCGAATAGAGGTCGTATTGAGTCATCGCAATTATTTTCTCATTTTCCTGAGGCTCTTTGCTTTCGGTGCCTGAAGTTTTTTCATCCCACCAACGTTTGGGCCCGGTATCTAAATGGATGTGACGTCCGTGGTAATAACCGACCCCACAACAATCCAGGCCTTGGGCATAGTCACGCAATGCCTCTGCGCTCACGCCCTCTAAATAAAAATCGGCTGCGGCCGCTTCTTTGTGCATGCTCGATTGGGCAGCCAGTTTGCCTTGCTCCCTCAGTTTCTGGTTTGTATTGGGGCTTCGGTATCCTGATTTAATATAAATAGAGGCATTGTTAAAATGGGCCTGGATGGCGGATAAAACTTCTAAAAATCTCAGAGACATTCTTTCCGCCGGATTTTCAAAATTGCTTCCGTAAACGGCATTAATTTTTTTTAAGGCCTTTTCATCATAGTTCTCTCCCTGGCGATATTGAGCTTCAAGGGTTTTCCCATTTTGACTGAAATGAATTTTTCCAGAACCCAAGATAAAAAAACGGTCCATGGCATTTAAAGGAAAAGGAATAAGAAGTAAAAGGCAGAGAATAAAGAAAAAAGTTTTCATTCCTTAGTCTGCGCGAATCCTTCCAATATTTTCAAGCCAATTTCCTGACTTTTTTCGGGATGAAACTGGGTGGCGAAAATATTATCCTGGTGCAGGCTGGAACAGAAATCAAAGCCGTAAGGGGTGGTTGTAGAAATTATTTTTTTATCTTCGGGGACTACATAATAAGAATGAACAAAATACACGTAAGCAGAGTCTTCGATGTCTTGAAGAGGAGATCCTTTGGCCGCTGGGAGTTTCTTGATCGAGTTCCATCCCATGTGAGGGACTTTGAGTGCTTCACTTTGAGGAAAACGCAGCACTTTTCCGGGAATGACATTGAGGCCTTTGTGAGATCCAAACTCTTCACTCTCAGTCAGCAATACCTGCATCCCCAGGCAAATGCCCAAAAAAGGTTTGCCCGATTGAATGCCCTTTAAAATAGGTTCAATCAATTTCTTCTCTTCCAGATTTTGCATACAGTCGCGAAAAGCACCTACCCCGGGCAAAACAAGCTTGGAGGCATTTTCAATTTTTTTGAGGTCGTGGGTAACGCAGCATTTGACGTTCAAATGCTCAAAGGCCTTTTGAACACTGCGTAAGTTGCCCATGCCGTAGTCGATGATTGCTATCATGGCAGACCGGTAGACTGGTGAACTTGTAGACTGGTTTTCATTATTACGAGTTCACCAGTTTACGAGTTTACCAGTTTACGATATTAAAGTTTCCCTTTGGTCGAAGGCAAAGCGCCCTTCATTCTCTCGTCAATTTGAGTCGCCCTATCACAAGCCTTGGCAAACGATTTAAACATCGATTCCACAATATGATGCTTATTGCGGCCATACATCACATTAATATGCAGATTGATTTTGGCGGCGTTGGTGAAGCCCTGAAAAAATTCGTAGACCAGTTCCACATCAAAATCTTTAATCTTTCCAGTCTTAAGCAGACTGTGAAAAACGAGGGCAGGGCGATTGCAAAAATCCAGTGCGACGTTGGTGAGGACTTCATCCATCGGCAAACTGAAGTGGCCATAGCGTTTAATGCCGGCCTTATCGCCCAGGGCTTTTTCGAAGGCCTCTCCCAAGGTAATGCCTACATCTTCTACCGTGTGATGATAATCAATGTGCGTGTCCCCCTTGGCCTTGAGCGTGATATCAAACAAACCGTGACGGGAGAATTGCTCCAGCATGTGATTGAAGAAGGGGATGGGAGTGTCGATTTTGTATTTTCCTGTTCCATCCAGGTTTAAATCGACTTCAATTTGTGTTTCTTTGGTGTTGCGTTGAATCGTGGATTTTCGGGCCATAGAGAATCAGGCTAGGAAATTAATAGATATTTTTCAAGAAGGCTTTTTGAAAAAAATAGCAACAAATTCCTCCCTCTACCGATAAGTTTTTAAGCCTGAGAAAGTGCTAATTTTCAGGATTAAAACTTATGGTAACAATAAACAGAACTTCACAATTTTTTACTTTGCCTTCACACAATCCATTGCAGCAGCCTGTTGAAGCGTCCCTGCCAAATATTAGCCCGTCTCACTTTCCCCATTTGAGCCAAGCCTTGGGTGCCTTGCACGAAATTAAGCATTCGATTTTTTCATCCCTCTATTCTTCCGTAGGGTCGGGCCTCTGTGCCCGACCGACCTTGGAGTTTTTAGACCATGAGATTTTCACCGAATCCTTCGCATTACAATTAGGTATTGCAGTCGCCGCTGGTATCCCCGCGGGCTTTGCAGGAAGGGCGGCGGGGCAAGGTTTGATTGCCTTTGTCGGCAATAACGCACTCGGTAGAGTGGCGGCATTCTGTATTCGTATTCCAGTGACTCATCTGGTGAATCAATATCTTTCCGGAAGCATCCAGGCCAATTTGTCTCATCAAGCCTATGTTGCCCCCGACTTTGAAGCCCAAGATTTACTCAGCGTGGGCAACCTGGGAGCCGCGGAGGTGCTGGGCCATACGCTGGGTGGAAGCACAGGTAGTTTTATTTTGGGAAGATTGATCGGTGGGGCGACGAATTGTTTGGCAACAGGGCTAGAGATATTTGCGGGGCATCAAATCAATAAAATATCGCGCCAGATTTTGCATCGCAATTTGTTTGAAGCCGTGGAGCAGCGAGAAATTAGAGATGCCTTGAACTGGAGAGAGCTGATTAAGAATACGGTGATGGATACGGCCTTTTGTGCGGGGCATGGGGTGCTAGGCTTTGGTGCCCATCTTCTTCGTAGGGTCGGGCCTCCGTGCCCGACCGCAAATAGGAACGGGCGGCCACAGAGGGCCGCCCCTACGGTAGAATCCCCCACACCTCGCGACTTCATCGAATTTGCACGTCAAACCCCAGGGATTGCACGGCAGACAAGATGGATGACATTGATGCTGGCCATGGGAACGGTGGGAGGAGGAGCCAGGTCTCGTCCAAGAACGACGTTTGAGCTTGAAGGATTGAAAGCTCATCTGGAACATGCTCGAAATCGATTGGCTGCTGCAGAAAGAAGAGGGGATGAAAGAGATCAAGGCACTTCTCGTGTGGTGATTTGCGCATTGGAACACGAGATTGCTGGCCTTGAAGCTGAAACTGTTCAAGCGCTTGCCAAAGCCCACCCTGTAGCTAGTTTGATGAGCCTAGTGTCTGTAAAAGGTGGTAGATTCCGTATGGGAGGAGAGGATGTAGGTGCTTATGATGATGAAAGCCCTGTTCAAGAAATCACCCTGCCTGGTTTTGAAGTGACCGAGACCGTGGTGACGAATAGAGTCTTTGAACTTTATAGAGAGGCGATGCAAGACAGACCCTTTGCAATCATTGCTACAGAAAGAGAAAACCCATATTGCTGGGTGATTGGGCGCTTTGCTAGCGATGAAGAAGCTAGAAAGTACGTGGGTGAAGGAAGTAAGGGAAATATTGACGAAATCATTGAAAGTGAATCCGCTGGAAATAATCCAAGGGCTTACGAATTTTTTAGTCAAAGAAGGTTTGTGACGGGTTTTAAAGGTGTAAATCTTGAAGACAACCCCAACGGGCTGCAGATTGTCCGAGGGGTTCCCGAAAGCTATAGAAGAGAAAAGAACTTTGACAGACCCAATCAACCTGCCACCGAAGTCGATTGGTTTGAGGCCTTGGGCTGTGCCGATTGGTTGGGGCGTGCATTAAGAAGTGGTCTTCCTGGTCGCCTTTCCGCAGCGGCGGAGAGTGAATTTCTGAGACGAGGGGGGATAGATCCAAAAACCGGAACATGTCGAAATAACAACTATGGAACCAGTGATGGAAACCCTCCTAACGGGAGCAATGCTGATTTTGCTAGGCCCTATGACGAAGGCCCGAAAGATGTAGATGCTGTTCCAGTGAGTCCCTTAGGTGTAAGAATTAACGGAGTATGGGAGTGGTGTAATGGTTGGTATGGGAATAGTTTAGAGGGACTGGCTGAGACAACGGCAGGGTTTCTAAATCCGAAAACGTTCGGACGCGAGCTGCGTGGTGTTTCCTGGTTTAGCGATAATGCCGGGTACGCGCGGGCGGCCAGTCGGGAAGGCCACAGACCTAATGAGCGCAGCGATCGTATCGATATCGGGTTTCGTGCCGTTGTTGTGCCCCAGGACTAAAAATTACCCTTTGTTTTTTTAAACTCTTACACTTTTTTATGAAAAATCAGATGCCTGAAATTTTTGAAAGGGAGGGGAGGTGTTTTTCATAGCTATTATCAAGAAAGATCCAGTGCAAAAGCAATGGCTTCATTAACCTGTTTGAGTAAATTTTCCGGAAGATCTCCTAAGTAGCGAAGCAAACAATCTTTTGGAATAGTGTGTAGTGCTTCTGAAGAAACAAAAGATTGTTTTTTTAAGTTTGCTGAAAGATGGATGTCAATCTGTGTAGGGTAACCCTTCCCTTTTGTTGTGATCTCTGCCACCACAATTTTAGAAAGATAGGGAATAATTTGGGATCGCGTTAAAACGAGCACGGGTCTTTTTCCTGCTTTTCCGCCTAAATCCGCTTCCCAAATTTCTCCTTTTTTCATTTCTCACCCCAAGCTTCAATATCCATCCAGGCCTTTGCTTCCTGAGGATCTTCAGGATTTTTACGAAGAGCTTTGATCCATTGCTCTTCCCGTTTTTTATCTTTTTCTCGCTTTAATTTCTCTTGGATGGCCTCGCGAATGAAACTCGATTTAGATTGCTGAGCAAATTCTCTGATTTGTTCTTCGAGTTCTTCAGGAAGGCGAATTTGTAGATTGGTTTTTGCCATACAAAAAGCATTACATTTTTGAATGATTTTTTCAATGCGTTATTATGTATTTTCTCTTAAATATTTCTATATTTCTTATTGTCAAAGCTTGGCAAGTTCTAATAAGGCCTTAAGTTGAGATCTGTATTATAAGGAGTAATCCATGTTTCCCAAAACTATCCAGGCTGCTGATCTCTATCCCCAAGGGGCGGATGAAGATCAGGTTCGGGCCATTATTTTTGCTACTGAAGAAGAATATTTTAATATCATTTTACCCCTGGCCAATGAAGTTCGAAAAATTGCCTTTGGAAATGAGGTGAGTTTTTGTTCCATCGTGAATGCCAAATCGGGTGCTTGCGTGGAGACCTGTAATTTTTGTTCTCAATCGGCGAGCTTTAAAGGGACCCAGGCTCCCCTTTATCCTCTGATGAAGGCCGATCAAATCTTAGAAAAAGCCAAAGAGGCCGAAAGTTTTGGAGGGACCGAATTTTCCATCGTCACCAGTGGCCGGGCCATGAACAAAAAACAGGAACTGGATATTATGGTGGATGCCCTCACGAAAATTAAAGAGCAGACCAAACTCGAAAGCTGTGCCTCGCTGGGTCTTATGAAGCGCGAGGATCTACTGCGGCTCAAGGCAGCGGGCATGCAGCATCTGCATCACAATATCGAAACAGCAAAATCATTTTTCCCGAATGTAGTCCAATCCCACACCTGGGAAGAAGAAGTCGAAACCATAAAAGTTGCCAAAGAATTGGGTCTCGAAACCTGTTGTGGCGGCATTATGGGGATGGGGGAAAGTCTGGAACAGCGCGTGGAATTCATCCTGCAGCTCAAAGAGATTGATCCTCATTCTATTCCTATCAATTTTCTAAATCCTCGCCCTGGAACTCCTTTTGCGGGCGTGAATGAACTCACACCTCTCGATTGTCTAAAAATTATTTCTGCGCTTCGCTTGGCCATGCCCAGCAAAGATCTTATTGTTTGCGGCGGGCGGGAAGTGAATCTGAGGAAATATCAAGACAAGATGTTCGAAGCGGGTGCTTCGGGGACCATGCTGGGCAATTATCTGACGACGCGTGGACGGGATGTGGAAGACGATCGGGTCTTAGTGGCGCGTTTGGGTTTGAAGGCCGTGGCGCCGCATCGAAGGGCTCAAGGTTTAGTGATAAACGAGGGTTGTCATCTCGAGCGGAGCATCGCGGAGTGAGAGATCCAGTGGATGTAATTGAAAAACCCACTGGATCTCTCATTTCAATCGAGATGATAGATAATTTATATAGTTCCCTATATGGAATATTGGTCCTGTAAGAAATGTGATGAAAAAGTTTATGATCGGGAAGCGATGCAGCAAATCCAAAAATATTCACCTGCGTATAAAAAAACTTACAAGATGAAAAAGATAGCTTAACTCATTTCCATGCTAAATATTTCTCAGGAGATTCAGGAACTCCAATCCAATAATTTATATCGCTCTCTCAAAACCATCTCCTCCGACATAGGCCCCTATGTCGAATTTCAAGGCCGCAAACTTCTCAACTTCTCCTCCAATAATTATCTGGGTCTCGCGAATGACCATCGTCTCAAAGATGCCGCGATTCAGGCCACCGAGCAGTTTGGAACCAGCAGTGGCGCTTCTCGCCTCATTACTGGATCTATGAGTCTGCACCAACAACTCGAAGAAAAAATTGCCCAATTTAAAAATACAGAAGCCGCTTTGGTTTTTAATTCGGGTTATCAAGCGAATCTGGGAATTATTACTGCGCTGCTGCGGGAGGGAGATGAGATTTATTCGGACGAATTGAATCATGCGTCCATCATCGATGGGTGTCGTTTATCGAAAGCGACTACGAAAGTGTATCGGCACAACGATATGAATCATTTGGGAGAGTTGTTGAAATCCAATTGTCACCCTCACCCTGACCCTCTCCCCTCAAGGGAGAGGGGGCAATATTCTCTTTCCTCTCCGGATGGTGGACAATATCATTCCCCCCTCCCTCGAGGGGAGGGGGCTGGGGGGAGGGTGAAACGCCTCATCGTTACCGACTCCATCTTCAGTATGGATGGCGATTTGGCCCCGCTTCAAGATCTTGCAGCTCTTGCTGAAAAATATGATTGTTACCTGATGGTGGACGAAGCCCACGCCACTGGAGTTTTTGGTAAAAATGGCAAAGGCTTGGTGGAAGCTATTTGGCCAGATGGCCGTCCTTCTTATCTTCAAGAAAATTTAATCCAAATGGGTACTTTCGGAAAGGCCTTAGGCAGCTTTGGCGCTTATGTGGCTGCGGCAACAGACGTGATTGAATTACTCATCAACAAGGCCCGATCTTTTATTTATACGACTTCACTTCCACCCGGCGTGCTGGCGGCTTCGCTCAGAGCGATTGAAATTGTGGAACAAGAACCCGAACGGAGAGCAAAATTATGGGAGAATATTCATCATTTTTCTAAAGTTTTAAACGCCTCACGTCTCACGTTTCACGCTTCACAAATATCAAGTCCCATTATTCCTATCCTCATGGGTTCTTCCGAAAAGGCCCTCGAACTTTCACAAAAATTATTTGAGCAAGGCTTTTGGGTCAGTGCCATCCGCTATCCTACGGTTGCTAAGGGCAGTGAGCGCTTGCGCCTTACTTTAATGGCCTCACAGGAGAAAGAGCATCTAGACGCACTAGCGCAGCTTTTGGATTAATTTCCATTACACTATTTTTTACGTTGTCGTCTCATCAAACCCAGAGCCAAGCCAGAGAACAGCCAAGCGGTTAGACTGTAATCTGCTGCGGTGGAAACCAGAGAGAGTGAGCAGCCACCACTGCCGCCTGAACCAGGTCCTGTTGGGGGAGTTTCAGATCCAGATCCATTTCCAGCACCCGGAGTGGCTGATGGTGATGGTGGTGGTGCTGGTGGTGGTGGGGGGGCACCGTTTGTGTTTGACTGAATGTTGTTTGGTATCTCTGCTCCTCCTGCAGGGGCAGGGGTTGCAGTTGCAGTCCCAGCCGCAGGGACTGGGGTTCCATCGGTTCCAGTTCCACTGCCACCATCACCTGCTGGAGGAGGCGTGCTGTCTCCACTGAAAATATGAACAATGGTATCTGTAATTGCATCAAAGGCTCTACGCACAAATGTTCTTGTATTAACAGTCACGTTTATCGATCTGTTTACGTGCTGAGTTGGTAAGGAACATTGGCACCCTCTTCTCGCGCACCGAGATCTGCTTCATGTGCACCTGTTATTCGCACAAAACCCCTCTGATCAAAAGGTGTTGCTGGAACGTAAGAAAGCCAGCGTCGGGCAACAGGGGTTTGATAGGCATCTCTTGCGCGGGACGCGGCTGCAGAATCTAAACGACAACTGGTCGAGGTGCCCTCGTCAGTCATGACTCCGGTAATGCCAACAGGCGTGCCTCCGGTGGTGTTGAAAGAGTCAAAGCTAGAACCCCCTGCTCCAAAAGGATAAGAGAGGGCATTTGCGCAGTCATTTGTAGACCTGCCAGTAGCTGGAGGTCCTTCGTTGTCAAAAACATTATTGAGAAGGGATTTTATTTTATTGCTGTCACCATCCATCGCCCAACAATTGCTGGTGGTATCTGCTATGGGGAAAGCAACACCAGGCTCACCGCCTGCGGGTGTGGTTAAGGTTCCCCCCAAACTCAAAGATTCAATGGTATTTTCGGCTACAATAGAATTTCCTATTTTAAAAAGAGCCCCAGCACTCATTCGATTATCCACCGGATATCCAAAAGTAGGCACCGCCCCGTTGGAAAGGCCTGCGTTGTAATAGGCCTTGTTTTGGTAAATGGTAGAGTGAAGAATCACAATCTCTGCCCCATTGGTATTGAGGACAGCCCCTCCCACTCCCAGAGGTCTGTATTTTTCAGTCGTTGATCCTGCGTCAGTCACAATAAATTTTGCAATGCCCGCTGCTTCATTTCCTTGCAGGGTAACATTGTTTAAAAAGGCCAAAGCCGCGGAACCCTCATTAAATATGCCTCCCCCATTATTTCCAGATCGGTTATTCGTAATGGATGAATTGACTGCATACAACTCGCCAGCATTGTAAATGCCTCCCCCATTTGCAATTCCATAACGACTGTAACTGGGGGTGGCGCCAGGCCCTGCTTGCGTCGCAATACGAATGGGCTGACTGTAAGATCCCCTGGTGCCAGGGCCTGTGTAATTATTATCAATGCTGCTGTTGACAATACCAAGTTTTCCAAAATTTGCTATTCCGCCCCCGCCCCCGCAGGTGACGTGATTGCCACTCACTACCACATTTTCTAAAACCACTTCAGCATTGGGATGGATGAGCAAACCGCCGCCCATCACGTTTTCATTTTAGCACAGTCATCGGCATGGTCGGAACCTCGTGCCTCATTAGAAAGTGCCCAAATAGTTCCACCGGAAATAGTGATATTTTTGAAATGAATTTTGCCATAATGGATGTCAAAAATCCGGTCTGGATCACCATTATTATTAATAGAACTGGCATTAATAGTAAGGCGACCCTGTGCTTGAATGGTTACAAAAGGAGCATCTCCTGTTGTGGGGGTATGGCAGGTAAAACCAATGTCCAAATCACCCAATAGGAGTGGAGCTGTTGCTTCCAAAATCCAGACTGGCGTTAGGATGATTGCGATCGGCTATAATATTTTGAATTCCCAAACTCATGGATCCATCGGGGACATTAATGACATAACTTAATGATTCCGCACTGGCGCCAGCGATGGGGTCACGTAAACAATGAGTGGGGTCATTAATGTAATTGATTGCACTACGAAGAGTAGGACAATTCATCTCATTGCCACCGCTTCTAATCGCATCGCTCTGACAAGTTCCGGGTGTTACAGGATCATCAGACCCAGTCACTTGAATGTTAACGATACCTGCCCAAGCCGCGCTGCTGCTCGCCATTAGAGTGAGTAACAGTAAGAGTTTGGTGATTTTGAACTTCATAGAGGCTCCTCAGAAAGAGTTAAAAAATCTCATTGGTTGGCTTATCGATACTTCTTCAAAAAAGTTGCGTGATATTTTGAATATGGATGCATTTAATTACTGGGGGTAAAAAAGAGCAAAAAGTAAGAAAAGTTTAATTTTGCTTAGAGATAAAAAGAAGGCGAGGATTTCTTGGTTTGAAAAGGAGAAGAAAGGAGCCTCGCCTATGAT
>JADFYH010000019.1 GCA_015233135.1 Deltaproteobacteria bacterium | reverse complement strand
GCCCAGAAAAAAACAAATTGCATCGATAGGGACCCACCTATAAAAAGAAAAAATAAGATCCGTCGCTACGCTCCGAGTGGGTCCCTATCCTTGCGGATCACTGGGTCCCTGTCTTGCGATTTCGCACGATACAACACCCAACGGTATTTATCGGTTTACACTTGAACTAGAGTTGTGGTTTTGTTTTTAATTTTTGAGATAAAAATTGCGTTTAGAGTAGCGTTATTAAAAATTTGTTTGGGGGAATATGAGAATGACTAAGCTTGTTCAGGGCGACGATTACTCAAAATTTTTGAAACTGGATATTCATCAGGCTTTGGGGGAGAGAGGGTTTGGAAAATTACATAAGAGTAAGTTGTAACATTTATTTTTGAGCGGGCCCTTAAACCAGATAGAGGGGAATCTATTTTTTTTCTTCTTGCTAACGTTTATAACGTTAACTATTCTAGCGTTATGAACGTTAGCCTATTCAATCAAAAAATTATCGAAGGGAATTTTAATCACCCCGAGCTGTGGCCAAAGCGAAGTGAGCTTAAAAAGAGTTCAATCAAACTTGATTTTGATTTTGGTCTGGATGAACTTCCCACAGAACCAGGGCTCATCACCCTTCGTGGGCCTAGGCAATATGGGAAAAGTACCTGGATGGAATTAAAGCTCTATGAAAGCCTTGAAAAATTTGGTGCGGGTTCGGCCTTTTATCTCAATGGGGATGAAATTGCAGATGCCGCAGCATTGAAAGATCAGCTGGAAACGCTTTCTCAAGCTTATTCCAAAAAAGCATTGGTCCGCCGTCTATTCATCGATGAAATTACGGCAATCCCCGATTGGGAAAAAGCCCTTAAACGTGCCCTCGATCAAGGCTTGCTCAAAAATGTTTTGGTGGTGACGACGGGTTCAAAGGCTCTGGATTTACGTCGAGGCAGTGAGCGTCTTCCAGGTCGAAAAGGAAAACTTCTTCGAAGCGAGTTTATTTTTCTGCCCATTTCTTACAAAGAATTTCATTCGAAGGCCCATGAAAAATTACAAACAAAAACCTGGATGGCCTATCTTCTCTCGGGAGGTTCTCCGCTGGCATTAAACGATTTGTATGAAGAAGGCCGACTGCATGAATATTTTATTCAACTCATTCGGGATTGGATTTTTGGAGAAATTATTCGAAGTGGTCGCAATCGCAGTTCTCTGTTAAATTTATTCTCGGTGCTCTTTCAAAAAGCCTGTACACCTGTAGGATATGCAGGTCTGGCACGTGATGCAGGGCTTGCCAATAATACCATTGCCAGTGGTTATATCGAACAGCTTTCTGATTTATTTTGTCTGCTGCCTTCCTGGCCCTGGGATGTAAATAAAAAGATGCTGATCTTGCGCAGACCTTGCAAGTTTCACTTTATTAATTTGGCTGCAGCCGTTTGTCTTCATCCCTCCAATATTCGCAGTGTTTCCCAATTTGAAAAACTGGAGCCTCACATTCAGGCTCAATTCCTCGAATGGCTGGTTGCCCAGGAAATTTGGAGGCGCTCTGTTTTAGCGAATGTTGCAAATCCAGAAGCCATCGGCTTCTGGCAATCTTCCGAGCATGAGATTGATTTTGTCAGCCCCCAGCAGGAATGGATTGAAGTAAAGCGTGGGAAGGCCAATGCTCTGGAATTTGGCTGGTTTCCAAAAACATTTCCCAAACAGAAACTAAAAGTGATTAATTCTTACTCTTTCGAAACAGATTTTATTGAGGGGATTAGCATTGAAGAGTTTTTGCTTGGAAAATAAACTTAATTTTTCCACGAGGGCCACATCATAAAAAAACTGGGCCAACAGTTGTCATTTAAAAAATATTCGGCGCAAAAAAAAAGGCAGCCCCATCGGGCTGCCTTTTTGCTGAATTGCAACTCTATTATTTCTTAAAAAAATTAAAGAGATTATTATACCAAACATTTTTTTGCTGCACCGGTTGTACAACTGGCCTGCTGTTAATGATCGGTGTGATTGGTGTGATTGGTCTGGGTTCAAAATGGGGAATGGGCTGTGGCAGTTGTTGGTAGATGAGGTTAGGAATAGGGGCAGTTGATTCACAGGTTACTTTTCGAATTCTGGAATTGTCCCAGTCAGCGATATAAAGATTGCCTGCACTATCTAACGTAACACCTTGAGGCTGACTTAGCTGAGCACTGGTTGCTGGCCCTCCATCTCCGGAATAACCAGTAGTACCATTACCAGCAACTGTCGATATGATACCAGTACCATGTTGCACCTTTCGGATTATGCTGTTGCCACTAGCCCCGCTAATACCCTCAGCAATGTAAAAATTTCCATTTCGATCGATAGTAAAGCCTAAGGGGTTATTCAGCCCATATGCAACAGTTGTTATAGCCCCGCTTGTATCTATTTTCCGAATTACTCCGCAACCATCATCGAGGATATAAAGATTGTCAGCGCTATCAAATACAAGCCCTTGCGGATTTCTAAATTGAGCATTGATCGCTGGTCTGGAATCACCAAAACAACCGTAACCACCATTCCCAGCAATTGTCGATATGATGCCAGTAATATGGTCTACCTTCCGGATTCTACTCTTACCAGAGCCCCAATGATCCAACTCAGCGATATAAAGATTATTGGCGTTGTCGAATGCAACACTTGAAGGGTTTAACAGCCGAGTGATAGTTGCTAGCCCTCCATCGTCCACAGAATACATAGAATAAACATAAAAATCATTAGTATCAATTCCAGCAACTGTCGATATTGTACCAGTAATATGATCCACTTTTCGGACTCTGTTTCCATCAGCGATGTAAAGATTTCCCTCTCGATCGAATGTAAGCCCTTTTGGATCCCAAAATCCATCCACTGAAAAGCCAAAAGTGCCGTTGCTTGCGAATGTCGTGATGGTTTCACTCGTATCTATCTTTCGAATTCTATAATTATAGGCATCAGAGAAATAAAGATTGCCGGTACTATCGAACACAAGCCCCACTGGATGGTTTAACTCAGCACTGCTTGCTAGTCCTCCATCTCCTGAAAAAGCATTGCTGCCATTCCCTGCAACCGTCGTGATAGTGCACTGAGCAAAGCCCTGCCTCACCCCCCCCAGCAAGGCTAATGCCAGCACGGCACAGCCAATCAGTTTTTGTTTCATATTTCCTCCATCAAAAATGGTTAACAAATAAAAAGTCGTCCAATACAGCACCCAACGGTATTTATCGGTTTACACTTGAACTAGAGTTGTGGTTTTGTTTTTAATTTTTGAGATAAAAATTGCGTTTGGAGTAGCGTTGTGAAAAATTTGTTTGGGGGAGTGTTAAAATGAATAAACTTGTTCAGAACAACGAGTATTCGAATTTTTTAAACCAGCTAAGTCGCGCATACAAAGTAATTCAGGTAGAAAAAAACAAAGGATATTTTATGGCACGTTACTACGACAATTTCTGGCCACCCTATGTTCCTGTTGCTGAGAAAAAAGCAAAGGCAGCCAGGAAACTGGCCCAGCTTAAGAAAAAAGGGATGAATCTAAATCCTGTTTGCCTACAGGGTAATAAAATTTCCAACACCTTCTGGGGGCAATCCTGGTGTAAAAATTTGGAAGCCTATAGTGATTATTCCAATCGGCTTCCACGGGGAAGATCGTATTTGCGGCAAGGAGCGGTGCTGGATCTTAAAATGAGTGAAGGAAAGATTGCGGCCTTGGTGCAAGGAAGCGCTCTTTATGAAATCGAGATTTCAATTACGGCAATGCCTGCTGCCCAATGGAAGCTTTTGGTGGATCAATGTTCGGGGCAGATTGATTCGTTAATTGAACTGCTTCAGGGAAAACTTTCCAAACCTGTGATGCAAGTGATGACGCAGGCGCAGACGGGGCTTTTCCCTCATCCCAAACAAATTAAACTTTCCTGCTCTTGCCCCGATTGGGCAGACATGTGCAAACATGTGGCGGCGGTTTTGTATGGAGCGGCTATACGTTTGGATGAAAAACCCGAGCTGCTTTTTACTCTTCGCAAAGTCAGTCAGAAAGATTTGATTACTCAAATGGATGTGAAGAAAAACATTCAAACTTCTTCGGACGATTCTTTTGACACGGGTGAGCTTGAAAATATTTTCGGAATTGATCTGGGTTCCAAAGCTGAGCCTGAGAAAAAGCCTGAAAAGAATAGTGACAGGAAAATAAAAAAGAAATCTATAAAAGCGATAAGAGTTAAAGCAAAAGCAAAAAAGAAAACGAAGCGGAGACTTTAAAAAGTGGAACTCGCCTTAAGTCCTCAGGGACATTTGTATCTCCTGGAATCTGACGGAGCCTCCTCTTTACTGTCACAGGCTGCATTGCGGAAAATTCGTTCTGTTTTTGAAAAAGGAGAGGGCTTCCTTCTTCTTTATTTGGGAGGAGTTCTTGCTCAAGAGGAACTGCATTCGACCTGGAAATATTGGAGAACTTTTTCGCAGATTTTTTTTCAAGAGCTTTGCAAACATCCCGATTTTAAAAAAGATCTTCCTGTTTCGGCACAAATCCCTGTTCCTTCCGATGATTTTTTAGAAGACCTTCTTCTGGAAACGCCCCCTATGCAGGGAGCAGAATATCTCAACCTGGAAATTTTAAAAAAGCTATGGGCTTCTTTACAGCTGGCTTTTGAAACGGACTTTGCTTCTTTCTCAGGAAATTTGGAAGATTATCTCAAACAACAAAATCCGGTGTTTAATCTTATCGGTCGCATCTGTTTTCATCTGGCAGAAAATAAACGTGATGAGCAAAAACCTTTTGCCTTTCTGGCCACCTATGCGGATCGCCTTTCTGCGGTGGATGCACGCGTGCAACATAAACCCTTGGGCAAAGCCTTGGACGAGTATGCCAAAGATCATCAGACTTTACTGCATTTGCTTTTACCCATTCAGAAAGCCGCCGAAAAAAGTGTGCTTTTAAAACGCTGGGTGGAGGAAGGGAAGATTTATCGTCCACTTCTCTTGAATGCCGGCGATACTTTTACTTTTTTAAAAGAGATTCCAAAATTTGAAGCAAGCGGAGTGGTAGTGAAAGTCCCCAACTGGTGGGCCAGCCAAAAAGTTCCGCGGCCTCAAGTGAGTGTGAAAATTGGTGAGAATAAAATTGTAAAATTAGGTGCTGACGCTCTGCTCGATTTTTCGATGGAGCTGAGTTTGAACGGAATTTCTCTTTCCGAAAAAGAATTTAATGAAATTTTAAAACTCACCAAAGGCTTGCATTATCTGAAAGGCCAATGGGTAGAAATTGATCCTGAAAAATTAAAAGAAACTTTGGATCATTGGAAAAAAGTTCAAGGTCTCGCTGCAAAAGGCTTGCTCTCTTATGCAGAAGCCATGCGGCTTTTATCGGGCGTGTCTTTGGGAAGAACTGCGGAAGATTTTTCAGAAACCGCAATTCACGAATGGTCTCAAGTGCTGGTGGGGAAAGGCTTGGAAGCACGGCTGCAGCAACTCAAAAATCCTGAAAAGAGCACTGCATTAAAGATAGACAGCTGGGTAAAGGCCTGCCTGAGACCTTATCAAAAGCAGGGGATACAATGGCTCTATCTTTTGCAGCAACTTGGCTTGGGAGGCTGTTTGGCGGATGATATGGGTTTGGGAAAAACCTTGCAGGTCATTGCCTTTCTTTCTGGATTAAAAAAAGAAAATGAAAAATCCAAAATTCCGAACCTGATTGTTGTGCCCGCTTCCCTGCTTGCCAATTGGAAGAGCGAGGTCCAGCGCTTTGCGCCGCATTTAAAAGTGCTCATCGCTCATCCTTCTGAAATTTCGTCCCTTGAATTGAACAGGATGAATGCTGAAACCCTTCAAGCTTACGATATCATTTTACTCAGCTATGCAGGTCTCACTCGTTTCGCGTGGGCAAAAACAATCACCTGGGGAGTGCTGGTTTTGGATGAAGCGCAGGCGATTAAAAATCCGGGCTCTCTGCAAACAAAAGCCGCAAAAGAGTTAAAAAGCAGTATCCGCCTGGCTTTGACAGGAACACCACTGGAAAATAGTTTGACCGATCTTTGGTCTCTTTTCGATTTTATTTGTCCGGGGCTGTTAGGTTCCTCGAAGGCTTTCAAAGATTATATTAAAAAAATGCAGGAAGCTTCCAGTACAGAATCCTACGCCCCTCTTCGCAGCTTGATTGCGCCCTATCTTTTAAGAAGATTGAAGACCGATAAAAAGATTATTCAAGACCTTCCTGAAAAAACGGAACTCAAGGCTTATTGTAGTTTAAGCAAAATGCAGACCGTGCTCTACGAACAATGTGTGGAGGCCTTAAGCAAAGACTTGGAAAGATTAAGCGAAGAAAAAAATGATATTCAACGTCGAGGAATTATCTTGGCTTGTTTGATGCGCTTGAAACAGCTCTGCAATCATCCCGCTCAATTTTTGGGAGATGGAAATTATACTGCAGAACAAAGTGGAAAATTCCTTCGTCTCGCCGAAATCTGTGAACCCATCCTCAGCCGCCAGGAAAAGGTTCTGATCTTCACCCAGTTTAGCGAAATCGTAGGGCCTTTGGACGATTATCTATTTTCTCTCTTCAAAAAAAGAGGAGTCAGCTTGGATGGAAAAACTCCCATCCCCAAAAGAAAAGAAAGAGTAGAAGCCTTTCAACAAGAGCAAGGACCTCCCTATTTTATTCTCTCCGTCAAAGCTGGAGGCACAGGATTAAATTTAACGGCCGCTTCTCATGTGATTCACTTCGACCGCTGGTGGAACCCTGCCGTGGAAAATCAGGCGACAGACCGGGCCTTTCGGATAGGTCAGAAAAAAAATGTCCTGGTGCATAAGTTCATCTGTCGGGGAACCATTGAAGAAAAAATTGACGCACTGATTGAATCCAAAAAAGAGTTGGCCGAAAATATTCTGGAGGGCAGTTCACAAAGTGTACTGACAGAAATGGGGAATGAGGAATTAATTAAAACTTTGAGGCTGGATATTCATCGGGCTTTGGGGGAGTGATCACTTCAAAGGCTAAGATTCTTAGCTCTGGTAATAAACAACCCCAGCACCACTTCCTTCACGGCGAATGGTGCCAGCAACGAGCAATCGGTTTAATCGCTTTGTCACAGCCTGACGTGAAATGCCCGTCAGGCTTACAAGTTCAGCACTTCTAGCAGCTCCTTGTTCGAGACGTTTTAATATTTTTTCATCCAGCAGATCTCGCTGAACAGTTCCCTCTTTTTTCTGAAAAATGAGGGTAGTGGAAGATTCTCTCAGATCAAAAGACAAGGTTACAGAAGCCGTGTCACCACAAAGCCGACGCATCGTTTCGATGCCGCTTCCGTATTTTTCCACAAGACCTACATCATAAAAAAACTGGGCCAACAGAGGATTGCGGGGTCGATGTTCCGGCAATTCTGGGGTCACACCCGGTGGAAATGATCCGGGATTTCGAATGAGAAGACGATTGGGAAAGAAAAACATTTTGATGTCTGCAGCACTAAAATAATTTCTGTGAATCATGGCATTCAACAATGCCTCACGAATGGCTTCCAGTGGGTATTCAAATTTTTCAAGACGACGAAAGCCAGTTTTTTGCCCACCCGATCTTTGTAGGTGAGAGCGAAGATAGGTTTCAATCTCTTCCATCATTAACCAAAGTGACCCCTCGAAAAAACGCTGGTTAGTATAACGTTGCATTTCGTCATCCAAAAAATGAACACAATGAACACGGGCTTGCGGGATCCATTTCTGGGGATCTCGTCCAAAAAAAAGCAGGCCTCCTTGTGTGAGCTGATTTTTTCCAGATTTCAAAATTCGGAGCAACTGTAGCTGACGGTCTTCGGAAAGAGTAGGGTGTCGAACGCCACGAACCTCTTCTCTTACCTTCAAAAATTTTTTGACCAATTTCTTATCAATGGCTGCAATATTAGCCTGTGAGGGCATTTCATCAAAAAAAATACGCAGGCTTTCACTCCCCTTTTCAATCACTTCCTGAATGGAAAGAGGTCTATTATTTCGACCCACGCGGATATACACAACATTGCGGCAGGAATAAAGATGGGCGCCCTTTTCCACATGAATAATGGCGACCTTTCTGTCGCCAAAAGCAACTTCTTCTACAGAAACCTTGGGTGCTGGAACAACCCCGGCAATGGCATCCGAAATATCCTGAAGAACATTTTTCCCCTTTAATCCAACCAGCTGCCCCTCATCATCAACCCCAATCAAAATAACGCCACCATTGGTGTTGCCAAAAGCAACAATGGTTTTCCCAAGATCGGTTGAAAGGCTTTGTTTAAACTTGCTAGATTCTCCTTCTCCCTCTTTCATCCATTGCAGTACCGAGTCTATGGTTGTTGTTGGTTTGTCCATAATGACAACTTTAAGTTGTCATTAATCTATTGTAGCGTCAACTTATTTTTGACAATATACGGTTGTCATTTAAAAAATATTGATATATTGAAGGCACTGTCTAAAATTCTACGTAAAATCCTCTTTGAGGAAGTATAAGCATGACTAAACTTGTTCAGGGCGACGATTACTCAAAATTTTTAAACCAGCTGAAATCGCGTATTCAAAGCGCGCAGATTGCTGCGTCGCCGGGTGCTCAATAAAGGCTTGGTGAGTCTTTATTGGTCGATTGTGAAATCATGAAAGAACTAAAAAGATAAGGGAAAAACCTATGGCCTCCGACGTAGACGTAAAAGATCTTTCCATCGAAATGTGCGAACGCATTTTGCGCAACCTGGAGCGTGCGCGGCGTCCGGTTTTGCAGGCGACCCGATGTTCGTTGGACAACTCTGTTTATAGTCCCAAAGTGGGCTATTTGACGGCGGGGGATAAAAAAGTTTCCACAGAACTCAATGTGAGCTCGGTGCAGAAGATGTCGCGGGCGATTTTTATGCTGGAGTTGATTTTACGAAATCTGGAAGTGGGGGCCACCAACACCAAACGTGAGCTTTACTACATTTCCAAAGGTGAAATTAAACACAATGCGGCGCTGAAGCCACTCGACTTTGCCGATCAGGATGAAAGTGATTCCATCATCGATTTCATCTGTGAAATGATGGAGTGTTATCGCGAAGATCTGAATTGTTATGCGAACGATCGAGGAGGCCAGACTTATAGTCAGCAACTCGTGGTCACCGAAACCTTGCCGGACGGGAGCAAGGCGACGATTGATTTATCCAGCCTGGGAACTTCTCCTTTTCAACCCAAAAATCGTCCCCAAAGTTTAAAATTAAAAGCCAAAAAGAAAATCGATTTTTGTCTGATTGTCGAATCGGAAGGTACGGCCAATACCTTGGTGAACAGCGGTTTTACGCGGCGACATCCTGTGATCCTCCTGGGTGCTCAAGGGGTGCCCTCGAATGCCGTTCGGGGTTGGACCAAACTGATTCAGGATCAGCTCGAAATTCCCTGCTTCTTTTTTGGAGATCTCGACGCCTATACCCTACAAAATATTTTTCGTACGCTCAAGGCAGGCTCGGCCGCTAGTCTGATTCGCAATGCGGATTTCAGCGCACCCGAAGTGAAATTTCTGGGCGTGCTTCCGGAGGATATCAAACGCTACGATTTGCCGGATTATGGAGTAAAAGAAAGTGATGTCACCGAAGGTCGCGCCTTGAAAAAAGCTCGCGACGCCTTGGCGAATGATCCTTTTTTTAAAGATAAAAAAAATAAAGGCCTGGCCGATATTTTACGCTGGCTGATTCAGAATAAACGGCGTTGCGAACAGCAATCTTTTTTTTCGGTCAATCCGCGCGATCCGCTCATGCCGGAGAAAATTATTTTGGAGAAGATTAAGCGGAAGGATTTTGTTTGAGAGGAGTCTTTTTATGATAGAAAATGAGCCACCTACAGCCACACGAAAAGATTTGCACCTGGGCCGACGCTTCATACATATGGCGAGCGGGATTGCCGTCACCTTGTCTTACTGGCTTTTGTTTAGTCATACACAAGTGGTACATCTTTTGGGTACCATCGCCTGCATTGCGTACGTATCCGATCGTTTCCGGGTGGCTTATCCGGAAATTGCAAAAAAATTCGAAGGACTCACGAATTTCTTTTTGAGGGCAGAAGAAAGATTAAAAGAGTCGGCGATGATTCCTTATGCCATCGGCATCCTGCTCACCATCCTCAGTTTCCCAAAGCCTATTGCCTTGGTGGCTATTTCTACTCTGGCAGTGGCCGATCCACTTTCGGCGATTATCGGAATCCGTTTTGGAAAACGGCACTGGGTGAAAGAAAAAACTATCGAAGGTTCCCTCGCTTTTTTCAGTGTCGCCTTTTTCTGTTCTTTTTATATTTTATTTCACAGCACGACCACCCTCTGGTGGCAGATTTTGTTGATTTCCAGCATCCTCTCTTTGACTGCGACTGCCTTTGAGATGTTGCCTATCAAGCTGGATGACAATCTCACCATTCCTATTTTTGTTGGATTCGTAGGATGGGCGCTTTGCGTGCTTTTGGGGCTTTCTTTTCCCTAATTCGAAGCTGGCATGCGCCTGGCCTGATCATAACTGATGAGGTTGGAAAAAAACTGAATCTCCGGTCTGTCCTTTTCCACATAGTCTTTTTCCCATTCGCTCTTGAGCAAAATCAGGGGAAAACCGCGCACGTCATAAACAATATGCGAGGCATAACGGCTTTCGAAAGACTCCAAAACTTTTTTATTTTTGGGGATAAACCAACGCGAAAATTCGTAACCCAAAGGCACAAAAACGGCATCGGCTCCATATTCGTTGAGCAGTCGAAATTTGACGACCTCCAGCTGAAGCTGTCCTACTACGCCAATGATAGTTTCGCTGTTGTAATTCTTTCGAAAAATTTGCGAGGCGCCTTCTTCGGAGAGTTGCTCCAGGCCTTTTTGAAGCTGCTTATTTTTGATGGGATTTTTTAATTCTACACGACAAAATAAATCGGGTGAAAATTGAGGAATACCCGTGAATTTTATTTTTTCCCCTTGCGTGAGAGTGTCGCCAATAATGAGTGAGCCGCGTTCACGAATACCAATAATGTCGCCTGCGTAAGCACGGTCGATATTGTTTCGTTCACGAGACAAAAATTGAATGGCGTTGTTGATTTTAAATTCGCGTTGGTCTCGCGTGTGATACACAGACATGCCTTGCGCAAATTCTCCCGAGCAGATGCGTACAAATACAGTGCGGTCCCGGTGTTTGGAATCCATGTTTGCCTGAATTTTAAACACCACTCCTGTGAAATTGGCTTCATCGGGTTCCACCATGCGTTCTTCCGCTGGGCGCGGAGTGGGGGCGGGGGCGTGTTCCAGAAAGGCATCCAGGCATTCCTGAATGCCGAAATTTTTCACGGCCGAACCAAAAAATACGGGACTGAGTTTGCCCTGCAGGAAATCTTCCTGTCTAAATTCATGCCCCGCCCCACTCAGAAGTTCCAATTCGTCTTTTAAAGTTTGAATGAGTTCCGCGCCCACTTTTTCATTCAGGACAGGATCATTCAAATCTTCAAAAAATTCTTCGGTAAAATTTCGTGTGGCTAAACCCGGATCAAAAAGTCGAATGCGTTTTTTGATCAGATCATAAACGCCTTTAAACTGAGATCCTTGGCCGATGGGCCAGGTCATTGGAAAGCAGGGGAGTTGCAATACTTTTTCCACTTCATCGATGAGATCAAAAGAATGGCGGCCTTCCAGATCCATCTTGTTCATGAAGGTCATGATGGGCAAATGGCGATCGCGACAGACTTGAAAAAGTTTTTTGGTTTGTGTTTCGATTCCCTTCGAAGAATCGATAATCATGAGCACGCTATCCACGGCGGTGAGCACGCGATAGGTGTCTTCGCTGAAGTCTTCGTGACCGGGAGTATCGAGCAGATTGATTTCAAAACCGCCGTAAGAAAACTGCATCACCGAGGAAGTCACCGATATGCCACGCTGCTTCTCGATCTCCAGCCAATCCGACTTGGCATAATGACTGGCTTTTTTTGATTTCACAACCCCTGCCATGTGGATGGCGTTTCCGAACAGAAGCAATTTTTCGGTGAGGGTGGTTTTTCCCGCATCGGGATGGGAAATAATCGCAAAGGTTTTGCGGCGTTTGATTTCTTTTAAGACTTCAGGTTTTACTTTTTGCATGAAAATTTTTCCCCTCTCCCCTCAAAGGGCATAGGTATCTACACATCTTTTGATATTTCCCCCTCTTAAGCTAAGAGGGGGTTGGGGGAGTTATGGAAAACCTTGCAAAATTCAGGGCTTCTCTAATTTGCAAAATCTTTCATAACCCCTCCTAACCTCCCCTTAGCTTAAGGGGAGGGATCAGCAAGAGTAACAAAATTAGTATCTTGCTGACTTGTGTAGATACCTATGCCTCAAAGGGGGAGGGGACTGTTAATCCAAGTTGAAAAGGATTACGCTCCCCAATTCTTCAATATCTCTTTTTCTTCTTCCTCACTCATCGCTTTTTTAAACTTGGCGGAGGAAACTCCCTTTACACGGGCTTCGCATTCTGGCCAAGTGTTATGTCTTTCCACTTTTCCTCCCACCAGGCTCAGATAACAGAGGGCTTTGGATTTTGATTTTTTGTAAGAAGAGGAATTCGGTAGGCTTGTATCTTCGGGAAGATCCAAAATAGAGAGGGGATAATCTTTGAGAGCACCACGATAAAGAGAAATGTTTTTATTTTGCGAGAAAGCAACCGCAATTTCATCGGCGCGTTCATTGCCCGCAATGCCAATGTGACCGCGCACATAATGCCAGCTGATTTTATTTTCGCCTTTTCGTTTTGAAGCAACTTGAAAGAGTTGTTTCCAAAGGGAGCGATTGGAAACCTCATTTCCTTCCGCAGTTTTCCAGTCTTTTTGCAGCCAGCCATAGATCCATTTCGTGATTCCCTGAATCACGTAAGTGGAATCGGTGCAAAGTTTTACGGGGCCATCCAAATCTTGAATACTTTTTAAGGCCGCAATACTGGCACTGAGTTCCATCTGGTTATTGGTGGTGTTCGAGGCTGCTCCACCCAATTCAAAAACTTCTTCAGAGGGAAGACAGACAATAGCGCCCCAGCCGCCAGGGCCCGGGTTTCCGGAGCAGGCTCCGTCGCAGAAGATGAGGATGTGATTTTGGGTAGTCATGAGGGTTTTTAGTATCGTATTTCTTTGGGGATGTCGAAGGGCTTTTAGTGGTCGTCCAAACGGTAGGCATTTCTCATGTATTGCATCACCATGCGCTGCGTGTTGAAAAAGGAGGCATTGAGGGCAATCGCAGAACGCATCACCCTGGCATAGGCCTGGGGATGGCCATAGAAGAGGGGCAGAATCTTTTGCTCCAGTTTATCGTATAAAAAATCGCTTTCTTTCACGGCATCATTCTCCGGTTCTGAACTTTCACCAATCGACCATCCTGTGACTCCCTCGACATGGCCTTCAATCCACCATCCATCCAGCACGCTGAGGCTGGGGACGCCATTCAGGGCGGCTTTCATTCCGCTGGTGCCAGAGGCTTCATGAGGTTTCTGTGGGGTGTTGAGCCAGAGGTCTACGCCAGCACAAAGTTTTTGGGCAAGAGCCATGTCATAATCTTCGAGATAAAGAATGGGAATAATTTGTTTTAAATCTTCTTTAATTTTGAAAATTTTTCGGATCAGCGCTTTTCCTCCTTCATCGTGAGGATGAGCCTTGCCGGCGTAGAGAATCTGAAAAGGGCCGATATGGATTGCAATTCTCTTAAGACGTTCCAGGTCGGTGAACAAGAGGTCCGCTCTTTTATAGGCGGTGGCTCGCCTGGCGAAGCCAATCGTGAATATGCGGGGATTCAAATGTACAGAACTTCTTTTTTCGATTTCTGTAAACAAGAGATCTTTCGAGTCCTGATGGGCCTGCTCAATGTCCCTCAGTGGAATGTCGATGGCATGACGAAGGTAAATGTTATCGTGCCGCCATTCGGGAATACGAGCGTCAAAAAGCTGGGCAAAGGCCTTTGAAATCCAGGTTCCCGAGTGAATGCCGTTGGTAATGGAGTTGATCGGATACTGCGGAAAAAGCCCCCTGGAGATTTCGCCGTGTCGAAGTGCTACGCCATTAATGTAACGGGAAAAATAAAGAGCCAGATAAGTCATGTTCAAAGTTCTGTTGAGGCAACAATGGGTTTCAGAAATTTTGGAGCTGTGTTCTTTTCCTAAAACTTTTTCTACCATTTCCAAAGGGAATTGATCGTGTCCGGCAGGAACTGGCGTGTGAGTGGTGAAGACACACTGCTGGCGAACGGCTTCCTTGTCTTCGTCGCTCAGTTGCCCAGTTTTTCTTTCCAGAATTTTTTCCTCCAGAAGCGCCAGGGTGAGTAGGGCCGAATGCCCTTCGTTCATATGATAGGAATAGCTTCTCTTGTCTGAAAGAAGACGGAGCATGGCAATGCCCCCCAAACCCAATACGGCTTCCTGGCATAAGCGGTAATAATCATCTTCTCCATAAAGATGATCCGTGAGTGTTTGATCAAAGGCATTGTTTTCGGCAAGCTGGGTGTCCAGAAGATAGACAGGAATACTATGCCCAGAGACTCCCTGAATTAAAAAACGCCAGCAGCAAAGTGTGATGCTTCGATCCTGAAGCGAAAGAGTGGCTTTTACGGGGAGTTGTTCCAAAAAATTTTCAGGATTCCATTCATAGGGTTTTTTAACTTGATTTCCCTGGGCATCGAAACTTTGTTTGAAATAACCTTTACGATGAAGCAAAGTCACCCCCAGCATTGGAATTCCAAGATCTGCAGCGGCACGCAAAGTGTCTCCCGCCAGTACACCCAAGCCCCCGCAGTAAGTGGGCATCTCTGAGCGAAGTCCGATCTCCATCGAAAAATAGGCCACGGTATTCATGAATACACACTCACCCCTTTGGGGGAACCTAGAAAAATAAGAATAATTTATAGATGATTAAAGTCATGTTTATTTAAAAAAAAATCCCATTGGATGGGCGGATGGATAACGAGCTTCATCAGAATTTGAGGAACTTGGCGCGGCTGTATGGAATTTTTCCAGAGTATGAAGATGGATTTGGACAGCTTCGAGAAGTGTCTTCCGAAACACTTTTTTCAGTGCTTCGTTCTCTGGGTCTCCCTTTGACCCGTTTTGAGGAGGCAGAGAGGCTCATTTTTGAAGCCCCCTTTCAGTACTGGAATCAGTTTTCAGAGCCGGTGATTTTAGTAGAAACTCAGTGTCCCTTGAGTTGTGTACTTCGCATCTCAAAAGAAGAAGTTCCAAGTTGTCTCCAGGTGTATCTGAGTTTGGAAACGGGTGAAACAAGATCCTGGTCATTTCGCTTCGAAGATCTGCCCACCCTTGAACAGGGGAGTCTTGCAGGAAAAGTTTATTTTTCGAAGCAGCTGAAAATCTTTACTCATCTTTCCTGGGGCTATCATCGTGTGGTTTTTGAAACTCTTTTGAGACGCCATGAAGTGTTGCTGATTTCAGCGCCTCCCCGGGCCTATATTCCTCAAAAAAATCTGGAACAAAAAACATGGGGCGTCTTTGCGCCTCTGTATGCCTTGCATTCCAAAGAGGGGAGCGGAGCAGGAACTTTTTCGGATTTTGAAAAGTTGCTCCATTGGGTACAAACGTTGGGAGGCTCTTACGCCGCGACTTTACCGCTATTTGCTTCATTTTTCGATCATGCATTATCGGTCAGTCCTTACTCTCCTGTCAGTCGACTTTTCTGGAATGAGTTTTACCTCGACCTGGAGAAAATTCCGGAAATTAAAAGATGTGCCTCTGCAAAGGCGATCCTGAATTCTGCTGAATTTCAGACCCAGCTCCAGGTTTTTCGAAACAGTCCTCGAGTGGATTATGTGACGCAGATGTCTCTCAAACAAAAAGTGCTTGCAGAATTGGCGCGCTATTTTTTTAAAGAGACTTCGGCCCGGCAAAATCAATTTCAGGAATATTTAAAACTGCATCCTCGCCTGAAAGACTATGCCCAATTTCGGGCCCTGCACGAAAAATTAAAGTCTTCTTGGACGGAGTGGCCCATTCAGTTGAGGGAAGGAAGAGTTCAGCAGGGGGATTACCCGGAAGAAATCGAACAGTATCATCTTTATGTGCAATGGCTGGCCCAGGAGCAGGTGCAGGCGCTGGCTCAAAATGCGCGTCAAAAGGGCCTGGATTTGTTTCTCGATTTTCCCTTGGGGGTTCATCCTCAGGGTTATGATGCCTGGCGAGAAGAAGAAAGCTTTGTACGCGGGGTTTCAGTGGGGGCCCCTCCCGATGCCTTTTTTTCGCAAGGTCAGAATTGGAGCTTTTCGCCTCTGCACCCCCAAAAAATACGGGAGCAAGGCTATCGTTATTTTATAGAAAGTCTGCGGCAGGTCATGCAAGTTGCCGGCCTGCTGCGTATCGATCATGTGATGGGACTGCATCGGCTTTATTATATCCCTCATGGTTTTCCCGCCACAGAGGGTTGTTATGTGTCTTATCCCACTGAGGAATTGTATGCAATTTTATGTCTGGAATCTCATCGTACCCAAACTCTTTTGGTAGGGGAAGATTTGGGCACTGTGCCCGCGGAGTTAAGGCCCATGATGAAACAGCGGGGGATTTTCAGATCTTATGTACTGCAAGGCGAATTCCAAGAAAAAGATGAGCCTGCCGCTGTTCCCTCGGATTCGGTGGCCAGCCTGAATACCTATGACATGCGTCCCTTTGCCTTATTTTGGAAAGATCGAGGAAATGCCCAGGAAGCGCTCTTGAAGTATTTGTCCTATTTGAGTGAAAGTTCTGCGGCGATGCTTTTAATTAATCTGGAAGATCTTTGGCTGGAGCAGGAAGCACAAAATAGTCCGGGCACAAGGGATGCCCGCAATTGGTCTCGAAAGATGCGCTATTCGATGGAAGAGTTTTTTCAACTGCCCGAGTTGCTTGCCTTGCTTTGGGAAGTCAACGGGCTGAGAAATCATTTGGAGTTGGTCTATGAATAAAGACAACTTCATCACTCCAGAAGACCTTTCTCTTTTTAACAAAGGCACGCACTTTCATCTCTACGAAAAATTGGGGAGTCACCCGCTGCTTCAAGAGGGTGTGGAAGGGATTCATTTTGCCGTCTGGGCGCCCAATGCAGAACGCGTCTTCCTGATCGGGGATTTTAATGGCTGGGATTCGAGACGATGTCCTTTGCAGTCTTTGGAACAGTCAGGTCTCTGGAGTGTTTTTGTCCCTCATTTAAAAGAGGGCACACTTTATAAGTATGCCGTTTATTCCAGTCACAATCACTATCAGGCGGAAAAGGCCGACCCTTTTGCCTTTGCCGCTGAACTTGCTCCCCGAACGGCTTCAAAGATCTGGAATCTGGATTATTGCTGGAAGGATCAAGTCTGGATGAAAAATCGGGCTGAGAAAAATTCCCTTCAGGCACCCCTCTCCATTTATGAAGTGCATTTGGGTTCCTGGAAAAGAAAGGCAGAAAATCAATTTTTAAGTTACCGCGAGCTGGCCACCCACTTGACTGCCTATGTAAAAAAGATGGGGTTTACTCATGTGGAATTTCTGCCGCTGATGGAACATCCTTTTTACGGCTCCTGGGGATATCAGACCACTTCTTATTTTGCGCCGACCAGCCGTTATGGTTCGCCCCAGGATTTTATGTTTCTGATCGATACCCTGCACCAGAATGACATCGGGGTAATTTTAGATTGGGTGCCTTCCCATTTTCCGAACGATGAGCATGGCCTTGCTTTTTTTGACGGCACTGCCCTTTTTGAACACGAAGATCCACGACAAGGGTTTCATCCCGATTGGAAGAGCTGCATTTTTAATTATGGTCGAAACGAGGTGAAGAGTTTTTTGATCAACTCTGCCCTATTCTGGTTTGACCAATATCATGTCGACGGCCTGCGGGTGGATGCGGTGGCCTCGATGCTGCATCTCGATTATTCCCGAAAGGAGGGTGAATGGATTCCGAATGTTCATGGAAGCAATGAAAATCTGGAGGCGGTTTCTTTTTTGCGAAGTTTAAACGAAGTGGTCTATCGTTTTTACCCGGAGGTGCAGATGTTTGCGGAGGAGTCCAACTCCTGGCCAGGGGTATCTCGTCCGACTCATTTGGGGGGCTTGGGCTTCGGGCTCAAATGGGACATGGGCTGGATGCATGATACACTTTGCTATCTATCGAAAGATCCCGTCCATCGCAGATACCATCATCAAGATCTTACTTTTCGTCTGCTCTATGCCCATCAGGAAAGTTTTTGTCTGCCGCTCTCTCACGATGAAGTAGTGTATGGCAAAGGCTCACTCCTTTCGAAAATGCCCGGCAATGCCTGGCAGAAATTGGCCAACCTGCGCCTGCTGCTTGCCTATCAGTATGCGCAACCCGGAAAGAAACTTTTGTTTATGGGCGGAGAATTCGGTCAAGGCAAAGAATGGAATCACGACGAGGCCCTGCAATGGCAATTACTGCAGGAGCTTCCCCATCAGGGAATTCAGCGCTGGGTGCAGGATTTGAATCGGCTCTATCGCGCAGAGAAGGCCCTGCACGAGTTCGATTGCGACTCGCAAGGTTTTGAATGGATGGAGTGTGACGATGCGGAACAAAGTGTTTTGAGCTTTATCCGAAAGACCCAAAATCCGGCAGATTCTATTTTGGCCATTTTTAATTTTACTCCGCTGCCTCGTTTTCATTATCCGCTGAGAGTCCCAAAAAATGGATGTTGGAGAGAGTTACTCAATAGCGATGCCCAAGAATATGGGGGAAGTGGGCTGGGAAATCTGGGAGAGGTAAAAACAGAATCCCTTCTACTTTCCCTCACGCTTCCTCCTTTGGGATGTTTATTTTTAAAGAGAAATGCAACTGCTCAGGTAGCCCTGGAAATTGCGAGGACTGCCGAGCAATCCTTGAGAAAAAATACAAATGGGCCCCCGATGTCTCGGGGGTGACACAATTTTTATTTTCGTCACCTTCAAATAGTTGCGAGTTCCGCAGCAATTGGAAGGGCTACCTGAGCAGTTATGGAGGAATTTATGAAGCGATTTATTTGCATCCATGGCCATTTCTATCAACCTCCCCGCGAGAATCCCTGGTCGGGAGAAATCGAAGTGGAAGCCTCGGCAAAGCCTTATCCCAACTGGAATGAGCGTATCACGACGGAGTGCTATGCTCCTAATACAGTCGCTCGAATTCTAGATGAAGAAGGGCATGTTTTAAAGACCGTAAACAACTTTGAGAAGATGAGTTTTAATTTTGGTCCTACCCTTTTTTGCTGGATGCAAAAAAAAGCCCCTAAAGTTTATCAGGCAATTTTACAGGCCGATCAAGAGAGCCAAAAAATGTTTTCCGGGCATGGAAACGCCATAGCTCAGGCTTATAATCATTTGATTATGCCTCTCGCAAATGCGCGAGATAAATACACCCAGGTGTTTTGGGGGATCAGGGATTTCGAGTTTCGCTTTTGTCGCAGGCCCGAAGGAATGTGGTTGCCGGAAACTGCAGTCGATTTGGAAAGTCTGGAAATGCTTGCAGAGTTGGGGATTCAATTTACGATTCTTGCTCCGCATCAGGCGCGAAAATCCGAAGGGGGAGAAATGGATTCAAAAACTCCTTATCTGCTCAAGTTTCCCTCAGGAAAAAGCATCTCTTTATTTTTCTACGAGGCCTCCATTTCCAAGGCCGTGGCCTTTGAAAATCTGCTTTCGAATGGAGATCATTTTGCACAGCGTTTGATTTCGGCATTCTCCGAAGACTCCGAAAAAGCGGAGTTACTGCATCTGGCGACGGATGGAGAGTCTTATGGCCATCATCATCGCTTTGGAGAAATGGCCCTGGCTTATGCGATGGACTGGATTGAAGCCCGGCAAGTGGCCCAGATCACCAATTATGCGGAGTATCTGGAAAAATTTCCTCCCACGGATACAGTAGAAATTGTTGAAAATACTTCCTGGAGTTGCAGTCATGGCATCGAGCGCTGGCGTGCAGACTGTGGCTGTAACAGCGGCGGGGGATCTGCGGATTGGAATCAGGGCTGGCGTGCCCCTCTGCGAGAGGCACTCGACTACTTGAGAGATGCCTGCGTTCCTCTCTACGAAAAAGAAGCCAGTCATTTTTTGCGAGACCCCTGGGCCGCACGGAATGATTTTATTGATTTGATTCTGGATCCCTCTGAGCCCCAGTGGCTCAAGTTTTTATATCGCCATGCCAGGGGAGGCATTAGTGAAACCGAGAAAAAAACGGTGTTAAAACTGTTGGAGCTTCAACGCTATGCCATGCTGATGTACAGCAGCTGTGGCTGGTTTTTTGATGATCTGTCGGGCTTGGAAAGCGTTCAGATCCTCCAGTATGCCGGAAAAGTTTTGCAGCTTGCTCGGAAACTTTTTGAGAAAGATCTCGAGGAATCTTTCCTGACTCTGCTGGGCAAGGCAGAGAGTAACCTTCCCGAAGAAGGCAATGGCCGGCAGATCTATGAGAGATATGTGAGGCCTCTTGCTACAGGATAAATTTGAATTAAAGTGCGCGTCATCTCGAGTGAAGCGAGAGATCCAGTGGGTGTCTCAATTGCATCCACTGGATCTCTCACTCCGTAAACTCCGTTCGAGATGACAAAGTTTTCCTGTTAATGTCTTATAAAGTTTTATCCGCTAGTAAAGTGAAACCTTTAAATTTGTATCTCGGCACTTGAAACATAGCGATTTTCTTGGCTCCGATACAGATAAGCGTTCAATCGTTCAGGGGTGCCCAAGTCGCTCCATCCACAGTAAGGAACCGGGAACACCCTCAAATCTGAAATGTTGTGTTCCAGAATGTCTCGTGAAAAATCGAGGGTGGGGAAATCTTCATAGAGCAGGGGGAGATTTTTAAATTCTTTTAATAATAAAATAACCAACTCTGAAAAGTTCCGCAGATAGAGGCGCAGCAAGCTATTCCCTTTGGCCGCAAACATAAAACTATTCCACAATCCCCCTTTTTTTAAAAGGGCTGAGGCAAGATCTTGGTTTGGTTTTTCTACAAATAAGTTTACACTTTGCAGAGGGCCTTCTGAATTTTCCGAAGGGATAATCCAACCATACTCTGAATCCGCACTGTTGGGACTCATTCCGAACAAGATAAAAGAATCTGTTATCCATCGCATCTCTTGCAAGGCCTTGCCCATGGCTTCTTCCAGGACCTCTTCTTCCTCCACGAAGTGATCTGAAGGAAAAACAAGAACAGTCGCCCGCGGATCCCTCTGAAGAATGTGCAGGAGCGGCAACAAGATTCCAATGGCCGTCCCCCGGTTTTTAGGTTGTACGATAATGTTCTCCTCCGGAAATTCTTGCAGCTCGGGCTTCCACCAACGTCGATGTTCAAAGGCGGTGACGACCACAGTTCTTTCGGGAGGAACCCAGGCCATCGCCCGGTCCACGGCCCAACGGAGCATGCTCCGACCTGTCCCCCAGCTGCAGAATTGTTTGGGAACAGCAAGTCCTTGGGAATCGCGGCTTAAAGACTGTACTCGTTTACCTTCTCCCGCCGCCAATACAAGGGCCCATAAATGATTTGCTGTGTGCATAAGAATTCCCTTTAAGCTGCGCATTTTAAATTTGAAAACAAAGCCCCCAACGCTTAAGTCAGTAGCGTTGTGATTCATTTGTAACCATGAGATGCATCAAAAACGGGGATGATTTTGATCAGGAGTGCTTATGCGTGTGGCTTTTGTTTCTTCTGAAATGACTCCTTTGGCCCAAACAGGTGGGCTGGGAGATATGGTGGCTTCGCTGAGTCAGGCCTTGGGCAGCTTGGGCGTGAATCCAGTAGTCATCTTGCCAAAACATGGAAGGGTTCCACGCCATCTTCTGCAAAAAATGGAAATCGAAATAAATATTCCACTGGGGTCTGACATGCTGCTGGCTCAAGTCTGGAGGCTAAAGCATGAGGCGGGGCTCCCCATTTATTTGCTGGATATTCCAAAGTTCTTTGAGCGGGATTCACTCTATGGGGAAGCGGGAAAAGATTATCCGGACAACTGTGCCCGGTTTGCGGCCTTCAATCGAGGGGCTCTCGAACTTCTCAAACAACTAAAATTACCCTGTGAGATCCTTCATCTGCACGATTGGCATACGGCGTTGATCCCCTTTTATCTGAAGACGATCTATTGGGCGGATCCTTTTTTTCAAAAGACTCGAACCCTGCTGACCATTCATAATTTGGCCTATCAGGGGCAGTTTGAGCGAAATAATTACCCCCTTTTAGGATTAGATGAAAAATATTTCACACCACGTTTTTTGGAATTTTATGGTCGCCTCAATTTTATGAAGGCAGGAATTTTGGCTGCAGATGCCGTTACAACTGTTTCTCCCAGCTATGCTCGAGAGGTGCTTACTCCACAAGGAGGTTGCGGACTGGATGGAGTTCTTAGGGATCGCAAGAATTGTTTTTCTGGCATTCTCAACGGAATGGATAGGGAGGAATGGAACCCAGATCACGATCCCAATTTGCCTGCTCCTTTTTCTGCAACAAATCCGGGAGGGAAAGAAAAATGCAAAGCCTATTTACAGGAGAAACTGAAGCTTCCTGTTCATCCAGGCATTCCTCTTTTTGCCTCCATCAGTCGATTGGTGCCACAAAAAGGAATCGACTTATTCGCGGAAACAATTCCGACTCTTATAGATCAAGAGGCTCAATGGGTTTTCCTGGGAAGCGGAGATCCTGTGCTGGAAGAAAAACTTAAGGAACTTGCTCGACAACATCCTGAAAAGATTGCGGTGCAAATCAACTTTGATCTGGCTCTTGCCCATCAAATCGAGGCCGGGTCGGATTTCTTTGTGATGCCTTCCCGTTTCGAACCCTGCGGTCTGAGCCAGATGTACAGTCTCCGCTATGGAAGCATTCCCCTGGTCCATGCGGTGGGAGGCCTTCGCGATACGGTGATGGATGCGAACGAGTATCCGAAACAAGGGACTGGATTTGTCCTCTCCTCTTTTACAGCTCAAAGCTTGAAAGAACTTCTCTTAACGGCGATGCATCTTTACAAAAACAACCCTCAAGGTTTCAAGTCCTTGAGGCAGCGGGCGATGCTGCAGGACTTTTCCTGGGAAAAATCGGCAAGAGCATATCTGGAAATTTATCGCAGGTTGTAAAAAAAAACGTACCGTTCCATTTATCCCCCTCTCCCTGCCCTCTCCCTCCAGGGGAGAGGGTGGATATGCCGATCTACACTGTATTATAAAAAATGTGCAGATACCTACGGTCAAGGGAGAGGGCGGAAAACTTAAAACTCAAGCCGCCTTCACCGGTATTTCCTTGGGCTTTACAAGTTCCTTCTTCGCTACCGTCACTTTCAAGATCCCATTTTTGTAATCCGCATTGACCTTGGCGGTATCGACGTTATCAGGAAGTGTAAAGGAGCGTGCAAAACTTCCATATTCCCTCTCGATACGCTGATAATTCTCATCCTTTTTTTCGGTCTCTTTTTTTCTCTCTCCCTTGATGTTCAAGATATTATTGTCACTGATGAATACCTTGATTGCCTCTTTTTCAATGCCGGGCACTTCCACATCGAATTCATAGGACTCCTTGTTTTCCTTGATGTCCACGGAGGGAAGCCAGTCCAGCGAGCCAAAATCAGGCTCCTTGAAAAGAAACTTCCTGAACCGACCGGGGCGCAGCATCCGGCCAAATCCAGTATCGACGTCGCTTTCCAAATTCGAGAGCGTCTCGAATGGGTCCCATTTTGTGAGAAACATAAAACCCTCCTTTTTTTTATACAGGTGATGTTTAAAGCTGGCCAGTGTTTAAGCTAAAAACAAGGAAGACACGATGACGACAATCAAAAAGCGATATGATTTTTGTCAGAATTAATTTTATTAAAAGGCACAATATAATTCAAAAGTTGAGCGATTTTTGTCTCCTTTGTTTTGTGGCTTTTTAAACTACACTCCACGATGGTTCCCTGAGGTGTATTGGATTTGATTTGAAGAGAGCCATTCAGGATATCAGCTCGATAGCGCATGGTCTTCAAACCAATTCCATTTGAATTTTTGAGGTCTTTGTTAATCCCCATTCCATCATCTTTTATGGCAAGGGTGATGTGCTTGGCACTTTGAGTAAACTCGATTTCAATATTCTGAGCTCTCCCGTGTGTTAGCGCATTGCTGATTGCTTCTTGAGCGATTCGATAAAGATGAGTGGCTGTTGTATCATCCTGGATAAGGATTGGTTTCGGACAATGGAAAAAACACGAAACCCCCACGGTCTGAGCAAGCAACTCTTCAAGCGCATGCATGAGAGAGGTCCCTTCGAGTTCCCCTGGATAGAGCCCTCTCGCGGTATTTCGGGCTTCATCCACCGCATCCAGAAGCATGTCCGAAATTCTTTTCAGATCGGCAAGCTCCAGATTTTTATCCGTTTCCATTTTGCGAAGGAGGTGTTTGGCAAACATCAAAGCTGCCGTCAATTCCTGGCAAAGCCCGTCGTGGAGCTGAGATCCAAAACGCCTTCGTTCTTCGTGAATAATATTCAATACCTCTCTTTCCAGCATTTTACGTTGCAAAACTTCCGCTTCAAGCAGTTGGCGGTATCGAACAAGTTCCTCTTTTTCATTTTCTTGGTCCAACATACAGCACCTCCCAAAAAGGGTGTTAGGAATCTGAATGTAACGGGCCGGTTTTTAGATTTAAAAATGAAAATAAATGATGATGGCAATCAAAAAGCGATATGATTTTTATCAGAAATTCAAATGACTTTTATATTGAGTTTCTTGGGCAAAACCACTGTAAAAGTGCTTCCCTTGTTTTCATGACTGGTAAAATCAATAGAGCCCTGCATCAGGTTGAGATACTTTTTGATGATATTCAATCCCAACCCGGTTCCCTGAATAGCCGTCACATTGTGAGCCCTGAAAAAACGCTCAAACATATACTTTTGGTCCTCTTCGGGAATTCCAATTCCTTCATCTTCTATTTTTAAAATTACTTGTGTGTCATTTAATTCCAAGCTCAATTTTATTTCAGAATTTTCAGGAGAATATTTCATGGCGTTCGAAAAAAGGTTATTTAATATGTTCCGCAGTATATCTCCATCCATGAATACCTGATCGTCGTTTCCCTGAAATTGGGTAAGAATTTTCTGACCTTTTTTGGATACGAACTGAAGGTCTTCTAAGAAACTTGTAATGAATTTGAACAAGGGAAAAGAACTTGGATGACACTCCACTTTTCCCTCTTCCAGTTTATCCAGAGAGAGAAAATCATTCAAAATGAGCGTGAGGTTTCTTACAGAAGACTTGATACTGTTGATATGCCGCAATCTTTTTTCATAATCAGCAGGATTTTGATAGCGGTTGATGAGATCGACTGAAGTGAGAATCCCTGCCAGGGGTGTTCGAAACTCATGGGAGGCCATCGAAACGAAGCGCAATTTTAGTTCGCTCAATTCCTTTTCTTTTTTCAGGGCCTTCGCCAGTTCTCCCGCAATCTTTTTTCGATATTCCATTTCCAGATTCAAATCGTAATTGATATGATTCAACTCCAGCAAGGTTTGCGAAAGTTCGTGGGTTCGTTCGTTGACTTTTTCTTCCAGTTCTAGATTGAGTTTTTTGAGGGCTTCTTCCGCTTTTTTGCGCTCGGTAATATCAGTGACGAAACTCACCACTTCCCTTTCACCCCCAATCACATAGGAGGCCAGGCTGAGTTCCGCCAGAAATTCACTCCCGTCTTTTCTCAGTGCCAAAAGATGCATTCCTACACGCATAGGACCCGATTCGGGTTTTTCAATATAATGATCGCGATGCCCCACATGCTTTTTCTGAAATCTTGTTGGCACCAACACTTCAATAGGCTTTCCCAAAAGCTCTTTTTTAGAATAGCCAAACAAACGGTTTGCATAGGGGTTGACCTCCTTGATTTCCCCTTTTTCAGTTACAATGATTAACCCCACGTTGGCATGTTCAAACATCGATTGAAAGGCAGTCCGATTGTCTTGTTCTGCCTGGGTGATTTTTTTGAGATTATTAGCCATCTGATCAAAGGCAGAGGCAAGTTCCCCGATTTCATCCTTTCGTTTGATATCCAGGCGGTAATTTAGATCGCCGCTCCCGATGATTTTGGCCCCTTCCTCAAGCTGTTGCAAAGGTTCCATCATATTGTTGATGACGAGGTAGATAAGTGCAATTCCCAGCAGAAAAATTATAAAACTAATTGAAAGAGAGATGTCCCGAAACTTGTAAATGGCGGCAAAAAAAGTCTTTTCTGGAAGGGATGAAAAAAGGATCCAGTAATGTTGGGGGTCGTCGGGGGCATAATTGATCTTTCTCCAGACATGATATTGTTTTTCCCGAACGTCCTTATAGTCATTGGACTCGAAGCTAGTGGTCTCTTTTTTGAGATCGGGGTATTCCCAAAAGAGATTGTAGTTGTTTCCACGTTGCAGACTGAATTTTTTTTGTGCTTCTGGATGAGAAATAAAATAGCCATCCTGATCGGTGATGGTGATAGATCCCAAACTGGCTTGGCTGAGTTCGTCCAGAAGGGAATTTGGTCGATAGCGGATTACCAAAACACCCTCCAGATTTCCGGCCTTTTCTAAAATAGGAACGGAAAAATAGAGTAGAGGGACTTCTATGTTTCCAGACTTCTCTTTTTCCAGTTTCAAAGGGGAAACATAGGCCCCTTTGGCATCCGGTTTTATGGCTTCTTTGAAGTAATCGTTTCCGCTCCTGTCTTCTAATTCATTTTCAGAGAGAATGGACTTTCCGTCTGGGGACCTGGAAACACGGAGCAGCATCTTCCCTTGGGCATTGAGGCAGAAGAGCTGATCCCAATTTTTATTCAGCTCAAGTGCTTCGAAAGTGACTGTAACAAATCTTTCTTTCCACTGCTGGAGGTTGCTTTTATCCACAGAACCGGCCGCTGTTTGTTCTGCCTGCATAAATTCTGAAATTGTAGGGATAGTCCTTATCAACAAAAGGGCATTAGTATTCGAAGTGATCGCATCCATAGCCTCGTGTGTTTTTTTCAAAATGAAAGAATGCTGTTCACGGAGGATGGCATCCTCAAGGAGTTTTTTCACATAAGAATGGTTGAAGACGCCAAACATAATAAGGGGCACCAGCCACACGGTCAAAAAAATTAAAATGAATTTTTGTTTGAGCGATATGAAGTTTGGTTTGAAAGTCATAAAGGTGTAGGTCTAGCTTGGTCCATTTCTCATTGTCTCCACAAGATAGATCCAGATGAGAATGATGGAAATCATTTTTTATTCTGACTTTGGTCATATCAAGTTTGGACCAAGGTGTATTGATTTTGGCAATCTTTGGAATTTTTATGGCCTGATTGTAAGGCAGCGTCAATTTTACATCTTCTTGGCCAGAAGGGATTTGACCTTGGGGTTTCTCTGTGTGGCCTCAATGAGGGTGTCCAGTTTTCCCACTGCCTTCACAGGATCTTCTTCAATTAGGTATAAGCCCCGATGTGAATCTCGAACGAAGCCTTCGGCGATGGCATGATCAAAAAAACTGAGGAGAGAGCGGTAATAGCCTTTGATGTTCAAAAAGAGAGAAGGTTTTTTGTGCAGCCCAAGTTGTCCCCAGGTAAGGGTTTCAAAAATTTCTTCCATGGTTCCGAATCCGCCAGGCAAAGCAATGAAGGCATCGGACAGGTCGTGCATTTTTTGCTTTCGTTCGTGCATGCTGCCCACTTCATAAAAGTGAGTGACTTGATGATTTGGAAATTCCACTTTGCTCAAGAAGGTAGGAATCACACCATGAACTTCCCCTCCCAGCTCGGTCACTGTTTTAGCCACGCTGCCCATAAGGCCGACAGTGGTTCCCCCGTAGACGAGGGCAATGTTACGATCTACCAAGGCTTTTCCTAATCTTTCGGCTGCTTCGGTATAGTCACCATTTCTTCCGGGGTTTGCTCCGCAAAACACGCAAATTCGTTTTCTCATCTTTTCATTATCGGTTTTTTACAGATTAGTGACAAGTGTAAGAATGAAAATAATTCTCCTTTGACGATTTAATTTTCTTTAACAAGAGTTGATTTCTTCAAATTAAAATTAACTCTGTTTTCATTGTCCAAAATATAAACGGCCTCTCTTGACTTTGACGCATCAGGGCGTATTTGAGGGGGGTTAGGTGTAATGGTAAACACTAAACTGGAGAACCTCATGCGCTATGACAAATTTACAGTAAAAACCCAAGAGGCCCTCAGTGAAGCCCAGAACCTTGCTGCCGAACATGGCAATCAGCAAATGGAGCCGGAACATTTGTTACTGGCCCTGCTTAGGCAGGAGGAGGGGATTGTTCCTTCTATCCTTCAAAAAATCGGTGTGGACCCCAAAAAAGTTCAAAATGATACAATCGGTCTGATCGAAAAATTTCCAAAAGTTTCAGGAGGATCGGGAGAATACATTGCGCCAACGTTTAAGAAAGCCCTTGAGGAGGCTCAGAAGGAAGCCGCTCAGTTGAAAGATGATTATGTGAGCACCGAACATCTCTTGCTGGCCTTTGTCGATCTGAAAGAAGCGCGACTTTCCAGGTTTTTAAAGGAGAGAGGGGTGAGTCGAGAATCCTTGATGAAAGCCCTGCTGGATATCCGGGGTTCTCATCGAGTGAGTGATCAAAATCCGGAAGGTAAATATCAATCTCTCAAAAAATATTGTCGTGATTTAACGGACCTGGCTCGTCGCGGAAAGATGGATCCGGTGATTGGACGGGACGATGAGGTGCGTCGCGTGGTTCAGGTGCTCTCCCGTCGGACCAAAAATAATCCGGTACTCATTGGTGAGCCGGGGGTTGGAAAAACCGCTATCGTCGAGGGCTTGGCCCAACGGATTGCCCATGGGGATGTTCCCGAAAGTTTAAGAGATAAAACTTTATTGTCCTTAGATTTGGGGGCGCTGCTTGCGGGCACTAAATATCGGGGAGAATTTGAGGATCGACTCAAATCCTTAATCAAAGAAATCACCGAGGCAGAAGGAAAGATCATTCTCTTCATCGATGAGCTTCACACCTTGGTGGGGGCGGGTGCGGGAGAAGGGGCCATGGATGCCTCCAATATGCTGAAGCCCGCCTTGGCAAGGGGCGAGCTGCGTTGCGTGGGAGCCACCACTCTAGACGAATATCGCAAACATGTCGAAAAAGATCCTGCCCTGGAAAGGCGCTTTCAGTCTGTCTTTGTCGGCGAACCCAGCGTGGAAGATGCCATTGCCATTTTGCGTGGGCTCAAGGAACGCTACGAAGTCCATCACGGCGTGCGTATCAAAGATGAAGCCATTGTGGCGGCGGTGCAGCTTTCCCATCGTTATATTACCTCCCGTTTTTTACCGGATAAAGCCATCGATCTTATCGATGAATCGGCCTCCAAATTACGCATCGAAATCGACAGTCTCCCGACAGTGATCGATGAAATCGAACGCAAAATCACCCAATATGAAATCGAACGCCAGGCCCTGAAAAAAGAGCAAGATGCGGCCTCACAAGAGAGATTGGCCCGTATCGAAAAGGATTTAGTGGGTTTGCGCGAAGAAACCTCAAAGCTGAAGGCGCATTGGCAAAATGAAAAAGAAGTGATTTCTAAAATTAGAACTGTGAAAGAAAAAATCGAGCAAACCAAGCAGGAGAGCGAGCGGGCGGAGCGCTCGGGAGACCTTAATAAGGCGGCCGAATTAAAATATGGGGTGCTGCTGGGTCTTGAAAAAGAATTGAAAACTGAAAATGAAAAACTGGCTAAGTTGCAAAGCAAAAAGAAAATGCTTAAAGAAGAAGTGGGAGCCGAAGACATTGCCGAGGTGGTGGCCAAATGGACAGGAGTGCCTATTTCCCGAATGATGGAAGGGGAAGTGGAAAAGCTGGTGCACATGGAAGATCGCCTGCGTCAACGAGTGATCGGTCAGGAAGAAGCACTTTTGAAAGTGGCCAACGCCGTACGACGTTCTCGTGCGGGTTTGCAGGATCCCAATCGCCCCATTGGCTCTTTCATCTTCTTGGGCCCAACGGGAGTGGGCAAAACAGAAACCGCCCGAGCCCTGGCCGAATTCATGTTTGACGACGAGGCCGCCATGACGCGCATTGATATGAGCGAGTATATGGAAAAGCACAGTGTGTCCCGTCTCATCGGTGCTCCTCCGGGCTATGTGGGTTATGAAGAAGGGGGTCAACTCACCGAAACGGTTCGACGTCGGCCTTATTCAGTGGTGCTTTTCGATGAAATTGAAAAAGCGCATCCGGATGTTTTCAATATTTTGTTGCAGGTGCTGGACGACGGCAGACTTACGGATGGTCAAGGTCGTACGGTCGATTTTAAGAATACAGTGATCATCATGACCTCTAATGTTGGTTCTCATTTCGCCTATCTGGGTCTTCCCGAAAGAGATATGGAAACTAGTATGATGGAAGAATTGCGCAAACATTTCAGGCCCGAATTTTTGAACCGTGTGGATGACATCATTATTTTTGATGCCCTCAAAGAAGAGCAGATCAAACACATTGTTGAAGTACAATTGAAACGCCTGGAGAAATTGTTGGCAGATCGCAAAATGACCCTGCATCTCACCGAAGGGGCCAAAATCTATCTGGCCAAGCATGGCTTTGATCCTCAATATGGAGCAAGGCCTTTGAAGCGGGCTATTCAAAAGTATATTCAAGATCCGCTTGCCCTGAAGATTCTTAAAGGAGAGTTTAAAGAAGGAGATAGTATTGAAGCGGATGCGGGGGAAATAGGGGCGGTGGTATTTCGGAAGGTTTAGTGCCTAATTGCATAAATCTCTTTATGCTTCGTTGCTCACTCAGTCGCAATCCTCACGTAGCGCTGCTACGCTCCGGTTGCTTCTTCGCGAGCGCCTCGCCTAAAGAAATTTCTGCAATTAGGCTTCATTTTAATATTAAAGATTTTTCCTTCTAAACACTCTCGCCCCTTGGAATGATTCTAGCTCCTCGTAATTTTTCTGCACATATTCCCAAAGCTGAGGATAAACACTCATGGGAATTTTTTGATAGTCGTGAAATCCAGCGGTTCCAGTATCCATGATAATTTGCGGGGGATGTTTTTCAAAATCTTCCCAGAGCATGTTCCAGGATTCAGGCATTTTAAACTTTGCAATTTCTTCCGTGCTGAATTTATTGACGTTCATTCCTGGAACTCTTCCTGAAAGAAGATCGCTCCATAAAAAGCGAGTGGCCGGCAAACGACCGGAATACCAATAAATCGACGGAGCATAACCCCAAACAAATACGCGGTCGTCTTCCCGGGTTAATTTTTTGAGCTGCTCGCCATAAGGGCGATAGGTTTCCAGGTCTTCTTTCTGCGTGTAAGCATACATGGAATGCATGTTGTATCGAAGCAAAGTAAAGCCAAGGCTGGGTAAAAAGAAGGCTATGAAAAAAGCAATTTTATAGCGTCGCCATTGTTCGGGGGCCCATTGATCTACCGCCAGCCCTGCGAGTAGAGACAAGGGAGGGAAAATGATGAGAAAGTAGTGATCAAAAAAACGGTGACCGGCGGCAATAGGGAAAAAACTGAGAAAGAACCAGATCCATAAATAGTTTTCCTGCAGTTTGGAATGCAGGGGGATGAAGTTTCGATTTCTAAGAAAGTAAATAAGACGTTGGCCGCAAAGTATCCAGGGCAGAGCGGTGGCAAGAATAAAGGGAAGCCCTCGTGAAAAAAACTTTGCCCAGCCATCGATGGCCAGATCGCCTCGCCAAACGTAATTCAGGCTTTCTGAAACTACCCAAAAAAAGAAGGCATTCAAACTGCCCAGCTTTTGAAGATGCAGCAACATGAGCAGGGGAAGTGGGACGCATCCGATTAAAAAAACAAGACTTGCCAGCAAACCCTTTCTAAGGGTCCACAGCTGAGGACGGGGAAGGAGAAAAAGAAAGTAGATCAACTGGAGAGGAAGCAGCATCCCGGCTTGTTGCTTGATGAGGAGGGCGGCGCTGAAAAAAATCCCGCTGAAAAAGCAGTGTTTGAGTCGCACTGCCTTTGCATGCTTTAAAATAAGAAACACCGAGATTGTGTAAGGAAGCAAAAGAATCACTTCCATGTTGGCAGCGATGATGTTGGGCAAAAAATTGGTACTAAAGAAGATGAAAAATAAGCTGCTGTAAAACGCGGCCTTTTCCGAATAAAGTTTGAGCGCAATTTGATAGATAAAAAAGGTCGTCAAAAAAACACAAACGAGTGTGAGCAGATGGATGGAAAGCAAAGAGACCTGTCCGCTTTTTCCGCTGAGCAAAGAGGCAAAGGCGTAGAAATAATAAATGCCCAAGGCCTTGGTTTCCACAAAATCGATGTAAGGAATGCCGCCTTTTAGCCAGATTTTAGTGCCCAGGGCGAACAGCACCTCATCCACCTGAGTAAAATCGTGATAGAGAGATGGAAGTCGGGTGAGCAGGATGCAGAAGATCCAAAGAAAAAAAAGAGAGGGCCCGGCAGAAAGAAAATTAGATTTTGATTTTAGCATAAAAAGGTAACTGCTCAGGTACCCCTTCCAATTGCTGCGGAACTCGCAACTTTTGGAGGTAACGAAAACAAAAATCGCATCATCCCCGAGAAATTGGGGGGCCATTTGTATTTTTTCTCAAGGATTGCTCGGCAGTCCTCGCAATTTCCAGGACTACCTGAGCAGTTACGTAAAGAGTTAGGGTTCTAGTAGCAAACGAAAACTCCTGCACTCGAAATTTTTAGTGGCAATTAATTCTTTAAAAGAAGCGCTGAGCAAGCACTCAAGTTCAGCTTCGCGATTTCCTGGAAAATCATCTCCGTAAAGATTTTCTCCTTTATTGAGAAAACCTGGATGCAACATCACTTCAGCGCAGTCCTTGTGAATCGTAGAAAGTAGTTTGGTCCAGGCGTGCAGGCTATGAGAATCTTTGCCTAGCCCTAAACCATAGAAGGCCGGGCTTTGGACCTTTGTTTCTTTCCAAAAAAGTGAGCCTGAACCTTTTTGAAGAGCGAGAAAAAGTCGGGTGAGTTTTCGTTTCCCTTGAAAAAAATTTACTTCTCGCGGCAGGCGCAAGTAAGGGATTTTTTCTTCTAACAAGATTTTTTTCAGAGTCTCACGGATACCAGGGAAAACGTGTATATGTTGATGTCCATCCACGTGGGATACAGGGCCATAATGTGTTTGCAGGAATTTTAATTGAGCCCGTAATTCCAGTTCTAATTCTTTTTTGTCTAGCAAACCCAAAAAGCTTTTCAGCAGAAGTTTTTTTAAGCTAAAAAAGGAGCCCTTGTGATCGACCAGCGAAGGGATTTTTTTGGGAGCCGAAAGAGGAAGGCCCAGACTCAAGTTGAGATGCCAGCCTAGATCCAGCTTGGTTTCTTTGGCTTTATTCAGATAAGTTTGAGAGCAGGGAAAATTCACCAGGGCGCTGGCGGATTTTAGAAGACCAAATTCATAGGCCTTGAGAATGCCGTCGCTGATGCTGGGAGCGAAGCCGTAATCATCCGCATGTAGGATTAATTTCTTCAATCGAATTGGTGGAGATAAAGTCACTGTATTGTTTGCGTAATTTCCAGTAACGGATTTTGAAAATATCTCTCACCATGCGGAAACCTTCTCGGGAGAAATTGATGGTGGAGATGTCTCGGTGGTGATAGCTGATACCGACTTCCTGGATATTCAGACCGGCATTTTGGGCAAGATAAAGAATTTCTACATCGAAGCTGAAACCCTGAAGTTTGGATTGAGAAAAAAGATAATCGGCAACTTCGCTCCTAAAACCTTTCAGGCCTGCTTGAGTATCTTTGTGGTTCAAGGGGAGGATAGCATTGACGAATAAATTAAAACTGCGACTAATGAAATGTCGCTTGTAAATTTTGGAAACCTTATGCGTGGAGAAGAGATAGTTTGATTCATCGTGAGTGCGAGAAGCAATGGCAATATCCGCCCCATTTTTCAGGCTTTCAAACACCTTTTCCACTTCGCTCATGGGATAAGCCAGATCGCAATCGGTGAACATCCGGTATCTTCCCCGAGCCGCAAGCATGCCTGCTTTTACGGTTGCTCCCTTGCCCATATTTGTTGAGTTTTCCAGAACTCGAACTGTGAAAGGATGTTTTCGCTTGGCGAATGCTTCACAAATCAATTTAGATCGGTCAGGACTTGCATCTAAAACCAAGAGCAACTCCCAATTTAGCGTTGAAGTACTCAAATGGCTTGAGACAGCTTTTAAAGTGCCTTCTAAAAAAGATTCAGCCTTAAAGATGGGTATAATCAGCGAAGCATCCATAATTGTTCGCGGGTAACATCCTCCCTTGACGAAATCAATAAGAGAATTGAAGTAGAAAAATAAACTTAGATAAGGGCCTAGATTTATGTCAACTTTAATATGAAGGTTCTCCCTATGATTCAACACCTCAAACATGGATAGTTCCCGGGATGTGTGGTGGCGGGACTTATTAAGGGGAAAGTGCCTTGATTTTTTCTGAAAGAATTGATTATATCTAAATATAATTTAAATAGGAGAATTTTATGATTAGATCTTTAACTGAAGATATTATTCCCATTAGTGACCTGGTACATGGCGCAAGTAAGGTGATTAAACGTTTACAAAAAACACAGCGTCCTATTTTTGTGACACAAAATGGGAGAGCGACCATGGTGTGTATGGATGTAAAAGATTTTGAAAAACGTTTTGAAAGAGAGGTTTTTATTAAGGCTTTGCAGGAAGGGTCTGACGCCATTGAAAGAGGGGATTGCGTTAGCCTTGAAGAGTTCAAAAAAGAACTGGAGAAAATGTGATAAAATACGGCGTTTTTATTTCTAGACCCGCTAACAACGATATTCGAGAAATTGTGAACCATATTCGTCTTGATAAACCAAAAGCAGCGACAAATTTCAAAAAACAAATCTTATCCAAAATCAAATCTCTCCAGTATTTTCCTTTACGTGGGAAAAAAGTAACAGACAAATTTTATTGGGGTTCAGAAAACGATTACGAAGTTTTCTTGGGGGAATATCTCATCGTGTATCGAGTGATTGAGAAAACAGTTTCTGTGAATCGTGTTTTGCATGGACGAATGGAAACGAAAGACATTTCATTATTATGAATTTACTTCAAAATGAAAAATCCCCCTATCTCCTTCAACACAAAGATAATCCTGTAAATTGGTACTCTTGGGGTGAAGCAGCTTTCCAGGCTGCCAAAGAACAAAACAAACCTATCTTTCTGAGCATTGGTTATTCCACCTGTCATTGGTGTCACGTGATGGCACACGAGAGTTTTGAAAATGAGCAGGTGGCACAAGTGATGAACCGGTATTTTATCAATATCAAAATTGATCGGGAAGAACGGCCTGATATCGACGAAATCTACATGGCCGCTGTACATGCCATGGGGCAGCGGGGAGGTTGGCCGCTTTCAATATTTTTAACGCCCGACCTCAAACCCTTTTATGGGGGCACTTACTGGCCTCGCGTCCAATTTATAGGTTTACTTGAAAAAATTGCAGAAATTTGGAGAACCGATCAGGCGAATCTTCAGAAATCGGGGGAAGAACTTTTAGCACACATTCGTGCTCAAAAAGATCCGGATCTTACTCGTGTGGAAATGGATGAAGAAATTTTCAAAAAATTTACTGAACATTCTCTGGCTACTTTCGATTCGAAATGGGGTGGTTTTGGATCTGCTCCAAAGTTTCCGCAAGCCACACAACTTTCTTTGTTGCTGCGTCTCTACCATCAAAATAAGGCCCCGTTACTTTTGCATGCAGTCACATACACTTTAGAAAAAATGGCCCGTGGTGGAATGTACGATCACTTGGGTGGCGGTTTTGCGCGTTATTCTACCGATGAAAAATGGTTGATTCCTCACTTTGAAAAAATGCTATATGACAATGCCTTGCTCGCCAAAACCTATCTGGAAGCTTGTCAGGTGTTGGCAGACCCCTCACTCTGTCCCTCTCCCCCAAGGGGAGAGGGGAATTTGCGAGAGATGTTTGCTAGTGTTGCGAAAGAGATTTTGGATTATGTGTTGCGCGATTTGCAGCATCCGGAAGGCGGATTTTTTTCGGCGGAAGATGCCGACAGCGAAGGAGAAGAAGGAAAGTTTTATGCCTGGTCCTATTCTGAATTGAAACAAGTTTTAAGTGAAGATGAATTTCAGCTATTTCAAAAAATGTATGGGGTGACGGAGTCTGGAAATTTCGAGCACTCCTCGAATGTGCTTTGGCCTCAAGATCAATTTACCTGGAAGGACAAAGAAAATCTCTTTGCAAAATCGGCTCAAGAAAAACTTTTCGCAGTTCGAGAAAAAAGAATTCGACCTCATCGAGATGAAAAAATTCTCACTTCTTGGAATGGCTTAATGCTCTCTGCTTTTGCGCTAGGATTTCGAATTTTAGGGGATCAAAAATATTTGAGTGCTTTAAAGGGCACAATAAATTTTATTTTCGAGAAAAGTGGACTCTTTCAAGAGGGAAAGCTCTTTGCGCGCTATGCACAAAATGAAGTGAAATACGCAGGGTATTTAGACGACTATGCCTTTCTCATTCAAGGGTTGCTCGATTTCCAAGAGGCCTCTCCGAATCCACAAATTTTACAACGAGTCGTTGAACTGCAACAAAAACAAAAAGAACTCTTCTGGGATGTTACAAAAGGCGCCTTCTTTTTTAGCGACGGCTTAGACGAAAGCGTTTTGCTTCGCAGCAAAGACTGTATGGATACGGCCTTGCCCAGTGGGAATGCGGTGAGCGCCTTCAATTTGCTGCGCCTTTATCATTTAACAGGGGATGCTTCTTTTAAAGAAGATGCCCTCACTATTTTTTCCCATTTTTCAAAGCTCATCTCTGCCTATCCCCATGCCTGCTCACAAATGCTGATTGCTTATGATTTTCTGCTCAAGGCCAAGCAGGAATTGGTAATTATGTCGGCATCCGCTGAAATGGAAAAAATGATTCAAAAGATTTCACAAGTTTTTCATCCTCATCTCACTTTAACGGGATCGGAAAAGGAGTCGAATTTTCCCCCTTTACTCAAAGGACGCCGCATTCAAAATAATCAGGTCACTTTTTATTTGTGTGAGAATCAGAGTTGTCAGTTGCCCGAGAATGATCTGAAAATAGTTTTGGATAAAATAGGGTAAAACTTGGGCAAGGTGTTGTCTGATATAAAGTCCCAGTTTGTCGTAAATGAGGACCAAAAACTCTTGGCGGCACTTAGAAGCGCGTAGTTAATCGAAGTTATTTATCCTTGAATAAGCCTGAGGATTTTACTACCTTAATCGGACCGTGCCCCAATTTCTTGCGAAAAAAAATCTTTTAATTTTTATTTTCTGCTTTTTTTTAATTCCAGCCTTTACTCAAGCTCAAGGCCAAAAAATATTTACTTTTGAAGATTGTGTGCAAGAAGTCTCGCTGTATAATCCTGATCTGGCGGTCGCTGAAGAATCCGTTAAAAAAGCCGTGTTAGCCTATAATGGTAGCTATATCGATTTTGTTCCCAAGTTTTCGGGAATGGCCACTTATGGGGCTTCCGATTCCGATATTTCATCCTCCAGCGCGCTTGATGCTTCCAGTCATGGGGGTGTTCAGCATCAGGTTTCGGTGGGGCCTAGTGTTCAGCAAAATCTGTTTTCAGGCTTTAAGAGCTTGGCTTCTATTGAAAAAAGCAGGGCCGATCTGGAGGCTGCTCAAGCCAACCTGGCTCTGGTGAAAACACAGGTGAGTTTTAACTTGAAAACGGCTTTTTATAGATTGTTGTTTGCTCAGGAAGAACTGAAATTGACTGAAAGCATTGTCCCTCGTCGAGAGCAAAATTTAAAATTGGTGAATCTTCGTTATGAAGTCGGACGAGAAAATAAAGGGTCTTATCTGAGGACAGAGGCTCAGACCAAACAGGCGGAGTTTGAGGTGCTTCAGGCTCGGCAGAACCTGAAAGTGGCTCGTGCTGCGTTGCTTCAGGTTTTGGGATCAAAAGACACAGAAGATTTTTTGGTAAAAGGGAACTTTAAAACCACGCTGCCAAGCAAGATAAATGATTTTGAAGCCTTGGCCAAAACAACTCCCTCTTTTTTGCAATCCAAGGCACAGGTAGATTCAGCAAAGTCATCTACTAAAATTGCGAAAAGCGGGTTGTATCCCTCTCTGGATGCCACTGCCTCTTTTTCGCGTGTGCGCAATGATACCAGTGAAGCCGTCTCTCGCTGGGCAGCGGGGGTGAACCTTTCTTACCCCTTTTTTAGTGGAGGAAAAACCTACTTCGATGTCAAAGGTGCCGAGGCAGAACATCGCCGTAGTGTTTATGCCCTTCAGAGCGTACAAAACGGTCTCATTTATAATTTACAAAAAACTTATTCCGATTTTGTGAATGCCATTCAGTCGAGTGAAGTACAAAAAAAGTTTCTTGAATCTTCACTGATGCGAGCAGAAATTGCCCGTAGCCAGTATGCAAACGGTCTGGTTTCATTTCAAGATTGGGATCTCATCGAAAGTGATCTCATCAATACTCAAAAATCAACTCTCTCCAGCCTGAATGATGCAGTTCTGGCGGAAGCGGCTTGGGAACAGGCTCAGGGAAAGGGAGTAATACCGTGAAGAAAAAAAGCAAAAAATGGGTTTATTTTATTCTTCTGCTTCTAATTTTAGGTCTAGGTTTTTTGATTTGGAATTTTTATTTTCAACAGGCGGATGAAGAATCTATCAACAAAATATTTTCTGTCACACGCTCCGATATTCAAAAAAGTATTCTGACTACAGGCCTGGTTCAACCTTACAATCGATTGGAAATAAAGCCTCCTATTGCGGGTCGAGCGGAAGAAGTTCTGGTGAATGAGGGGGATAGGGTCACCAAAGGACAAATTCTGGCCTGGATGAGTTCTACCGAAAGAGCTGTATTGTTGGACGCCGCTCGGGCACAAGGATCGGAAACTTTAAAATATTGGGAAACTCTTTACAAACCTACTCCTTTAATTGCTCCTTTGGACGGGATGATTATCGCAAAAACCATTCAATCGGGACAAACGGTGACGGGACAAGATCCTGTTTTGGTGATGTCTGATAAACTCATCGTGAAAGCGCAAGTAGATGAAACGGATATGAGCACTGTACGTCTGGGGCAAAAGGCGGAGTTTGTTTTGGATGCCTATAGCCAACAAAAAATTCAGGCCCATGTGGACCACATTGCCTTTGAAGCCAAGACGGTAAACAACGTGACGGTTTATGAAGTCGATGTGTTGGCAGAAGAAATTCCCGAGTTTATGCGCAGTGGGATGACCGCCAATGTCACTTTTTATGTGGAAAATAAATCGCAAGTATTAACTCTGCCGCTGGAAGCCATCAGTCATTATAAAAACAAAAATTTTGTTTGGCAGACCAATCCTCAAGATCCGCAAAATCCCATTCAGAAGGAGATTCAGGTAGGTTTGACTGATGGTAAGAAAGTAGAGATTCTTTCAGGTTTGCAGGAAGGTGAAAAGGCGATGCTTAAAAATAAAAATGGGAAAGGGGATAAGAGTAAGACTTCGGCGAGTCCCTTGGGCTCACCGTTAGGAACACCGCGGCATTAGTGAATTCAACACCATGATACAAATCACCAATCTTTCTAAAACCTATGTGATGGGTGATACCCCTGTGAAGGCCTTGGATGGTGTGACTCTTACGATTGAGAAGGGAGAATTCGTGGCCATCATGGGGCCTTCCGGTTCCGGAAAGTCGACTCTGATGCATATTTTGGGTTTGCTGGATGTGCCGGATGAAGGATCTTACAAGCTCTTGGGCGAGGAAGTTTCTCATTTGAGCGAAGATGAGTTGGCCCTGCTCCGCAGCCGGACGATCGGTTTTATCTTTCAGCAATTTAATCTCTTGGCCAGGCGTTCCGCACTGCAAAATGTTGCGCTTCCTCTTATTTATTCCAATTTTCAGGCCTCAGACGATCATGCCCAGGAACTTTTAGGTCAAGTAGGTTTAGGGAATAGGTTAGACCATAAACCCAGCGAGCTTTCGGGAGGGCAGCAACAGCGGGTGGCCATCGCCCGATCCCTCATTAATGATCCTCCCCTGGTTTTCGCGGATGAACCCACTGGAAATCTGGATTCTGCAAGTGAAGAAGAAATTATTCAGATTTTAACGCGCTTAAATGAAGCGGGCATTACCGTGGTTATAGTGACGCATGAGCCCGAAATAGGGGCAAGGACTAAACGTATTATTCGCATGCGAGATGGAAAAATTCAGTCGGATGAGCGGGTCGAGCATCACCCTCTCCCTGGCCCTCTCCCCTCGAGGGAGAGGGGAAAAGAAAGTAGAAAATTTTCTTCGGGATCTTTTTTCAAGGAAATGGCCGAACATTTCCGTCAAGCCTTCGGGTCTATTGTTTCTAATAAAATTCGTTCGATTTTATCGATGCTGGGAATTCTCATCGGAGTCGCTGCAGTCATTGCTATGCTTGCTTTGGGGGCAGGGGCCAAGAGTTCGGTGGAAACACAGTTGGCCTCCCTGGGCTCCAATTTATTGGTGCTTCGTCCGGGTGCAGCACGAACTCAAGGCGTTTCTCTGGGGGCTGCAGCAGTCAGCCGTCTCACCCTGGAGGATGCGCGAGATGTGAAGCAAAATGTGGAAAGTGTTTCGCGTGTTTCTCCCTCGGTGACAGGTCGGGGGCAGGTGGTTTATCTGGATAAGAACTGGAGTACTCAAATTCAGGGGGTGGGGCCCGATTATGCGAGTATGCGTGCCTCAGAGCCTTCATCAGGGAGATTTTTTGACGAAGAAGAAAATCAAAAACGCGCCCGTGTAGCCGTGATCGGAAAAACCATTGTGCGCGAACTCTTCGGAACCAATAATCCGCTGGGAGAATATTTTAAAATCAACAAGGTGCTTTTTCAGGTGATCGGTGTATTGCCCGAGAAAGGGGCCAACGGTTTTAGAGATCAGGATGACGTGATTGTGATTCCCCTCAATACAGCGATGCGACGCCTTTTAGGAAAAGACTATGTCGATTCTATCGATATCGAAGTAAAGGATGCTTCTCTGTTGGATACGGCCCAAAATGAAATTCAGGAGCTTGTGCAACGGCGATATCGTTTGGATCCCAACCAGCAGCAAAAAAGTTTTGAAGTGCGAAACATGGCTGACATTCAGGCTGCACTTTCCGAAACCAGCAAAACCCTTTCCTGGTTATTGGCTTCGATTGCCACCATTTCACTGGTGGTGGGGGGGATTGGAATTATGAATATCATGCTGGTTTCTGTCACCGAACGTACCCGGGAAATTGGTTTAAGAAAGGCCTTGGGCGCCAAGCGTCGTGATATTTTAATGCAATTTCTGATCGAGGCGATGGTGGTGAGTGTGACGGGCGGGCTCATCGGAGTGAGTCTGGGTTGGACGGTGACCTATCTGATGTCCAAACTCTCGGGTTGGGCGGCCATTGTTTCTTCAGGCTCCATTATTCTAGCCTTTGTGTTTTCTGCAGGCATTGGAATTGTTTTCGGTCTTTGGCCCGCCAAGAAAGCCTCCCAGCTTAATCCTATCCAGGCTTTACGACATGAGTGATCCCATTGACAACTCTTGACAGCATTTTTGATCAGGCTCACACTTTTAGGCATGGATACGGGGTCTAAAAAAGCGAATCATTTCGGACAGGCCTTTACCCTTTCTATTTTGCTGTGTTGCGGTTTCCTACTTTCTCCTGTTTCCCTTGCACAGGCTGATCCCTTGGTTCTTGCCACCCTTAATTCAACTCCGAGTAACGAAATCAAAAGGTTGCTTCCCTTTTCCAACTATATTGCCCAAAGACTTCAAATGCAGGAAGTGGACAAAGTAAAGCTCAGAGTTGAGAAAAATATTATTAAAATCGGACAATTGATTCAAGAAGACAAAGTGGATATCTACTTTGGAAATCCTTTTACGGCACTTGCACTCAATCGTTTAAGCGGAATGAAGTTTCTGCTTCAAGCGCTTTCTCAAGGTGCAGATAGGCATCCCTCAGTCATTTTTGTGAAAAGTAATAGTGCAATGAAAAAGTTAACGGATTTACAAGGCAGGAAAATCGCGTTTGAAGATCCTCTTTCTGCTGAGGGTTATCTGTTGCCGAAATGGCTATTGATGGAAAAAGGCCTGAAACTTAAGCTTCTTAAAAAAGTTACCGATGAGGTGGGGATGGGAGAATTGGGCTATATCTTCAGCAGGGACGACATCAATACCTTGCTTTGGGTAAAAAAAGGAAAGGTGGATGCAGGAGCGGTAGATTCGCACATTTATGCAAAACAGGCGAAGGAATCCCTGGATCAACTGAGAATTATCGAGAAGACTATTTCTCTTCCTTCTCTTTTAATTGGCTATCGATCCGATCTATCTCCTAAACTGCTGACTCGTCTCAAATTCGTCCTTCAAAATATGCATAAGACCGATGAAGGGAAGGTCATTCTGAAAGATCTAGACGAAATTTCTAAGTTCGTAGAAATCCCTCCCAACGCCTTGGATCCTTTATTAAAAGCCAACAAATATCTTAATTCCGAATTCAATTTCCAATGAAGACCAGCATTCGTTTAAAACTGATTGCTTATACTTTTTTGCTGATTCTCATTGTCGGTGGAGCTATTTCTTTATTTTCCATTCATGAAGGTCAGCAACTCATCTTGAGCACCTATGAAAAAAAATGCACGCAGATCACGGATCTTATCGCACAAACCTTAATGAATGACATCTATTTTTTGGATTCGAATGCCATCCGCCTGCATCTGGAAGACACTCGGATCAACCCCGATATCATTAATATTTATGTGATGGATATGGAGGGGAATATCCTTTCGGATGGGACCCTCAAGAACAGCTTAAGTGATCAAAAATTACAGGGGGCCTTTAATAAAAAAGTTCTCAAGGCCAAAGAATGGATTTCTAAGACAGAAGGAGATCTCCTTAAAATTGGGGGGCCTGTTTTGCTTCCCGATAGCAATGTGGTGGGCTATCTTCAAATCGACTTTACGCTTGGGCGCTTGTACCAAATCGTTAATCATACAACGCGTTTTAATATTTTGATTACCCTGGTTTGTATGGCTATTGGTGCAGTCTTGGCTTTCATCACTTCGTCGATTATCACCAAACCCCTTCCCATATTCTTAAAGGCCACCCAGGAAATTAAAAAGGGAAACTTCAAGGCCCGGGTATTACTCAATCGAGGAGACGAGCTTGGAATGTTGGCAAATTCACTCAATCAAATGGCAGAAGCTCTCGAAACAAACACAACTTCCATTAGTCGTTTAAATGATGAAATCAAGGATCGTAAGGAAATAGAAGAAGCTCTCCGTTATTCGGAGCAGAGGTATAAAACCCTCATTGAAACAGCACCCGATTTAATTTCTATAGTGGATAGGGAGGGAGCAATCATTTCTCTGAATCCAGCTTTTGAAAAGATTACCGGCTGGACGATTCAGGAGTGGATAGGGAAAAATTTTGCCCCGCTTATTCATTCGGACGATTTACCCCGCATCAGGGAAAATTTCAAAAGAGTGCTTAAGGGAACCACTCCTCCGGTTTTTGAAATGCGTATCCAGTCAAAATCAGGGCAGTATCTTGTGGTTGAAAGTGCTTCCAAACCCCAATTGATTAAAGGAGAAGTGGTGGGAGTTTTGGGGATTAGCAGGGATATCAGTCGCCGTAAGAAAGCGGAAGAAGAGCTGCAAAAACTCTACAGTGAGCTTGAAATTCGCGTCAAAGACCGCACCAAAGAGTTGGCGAAATCGAACCATCTTTTAAAACAAAAAACAGAGGAGTTGAAGCGATCGAATACCGAGTTGGAGCAATTTGCTTATATTGCCTCCCACGATCTCCAGGAACCTTTGTACGTAATTCAGGCCTTTATCGACACCCTCCAAACTCAGTACAAAAAGAAGATTGATCCGGAAATGCAGATTCTTCTTGAACGAATTCGGAATGCTGCCGCACGTATGAGCCAACTGATTTATGATGTGTTGGAATTTTCGCGTATTACGATGTGCTCAAAGCCTTTTGTAAGGGTAGATCTCAATCAAACCCTTCAGGAAGTTCTAGGAGATCTCGAGATTCGTATCCGAGAGTGTCAGGCAAAAATAGAATATGATTCTCTGCCTACCGTTTGTGCTGACGAACTCCAGATGCGACAATTGTTCCAAAATCTTCTCTCCAATGCCCTCAAGTTTCGCAGAAAAGACATTGCCCCCCACATACAGGTAAGGAGCGAAATGAATTCGGATACTTCTGTAAAAATATTAGTCCAAGACAACGGGATTGGTTTTGAGAAGGAATATGTCGAGAAAATTTTTGCACCTTTTCAACGCCTCCATAGTCGAAATCAGTATGAAGGAAGCGGTATTGGGCTTGCGATCTGTAAAAAAATTGTGGAGCAACATCAGGGGAGAATCGGCGCTCTCAGTCAAGAAGGCGAGTGGACCCAATTTATTATCACTCTCCCTTTAAAAAGCGAAGCGGTTTCTGAAATCTTAAGTGAGGTCTAAGTGCTTTTTTGGGCCCAGTAAGGATGGGAAGGGGTATGTTTATTGATTGCCGAAAGCAATTCCTGGTCGCTGCAAGCTTTGGTCAGGTAAGTGGCTGCTCCCAGGTTGAGGGCCTCTTGAGAAACATCTTCATCAGCGATTGAGGTGAGAACCACTACAGGGATATTAGACAATTGGGAATGACGTTTGAATTCTCTTAGAAATCCAAAGCCGCTCATTTTTGGTAAATTCAAATCTAACAGAACTAAGTCGGGGTTATATTCCTGGGCTTTCTTTAAGCCCTCCCCTGGCAGGGTGGCAGACATACATTCAACATCGTTCTTATGCAGTTTTTTTGTGAGAAGATGAAGTAAATCCATATCGTCGTCGATGATCAGAACTTTTATTTTTTTTGTGGTCATGATTCCCCTCTGGATTGGGTAGACAACTTAGGGCTTTATTTCTACACCTTTCTTTTCTAAGATCAAAGAGAAATTATGTTTGAATTTATTAAAAAAATAATCTCTTCGAAAAATTCCCTCCTCCGTGGAAAAAAATTAGAAAATGGGTTGTTGGAGAGTTGGAAACGGCAAGGTTTATTGATTGAGCATGTTCAGGATTACGCGATTTTCATGCTCGATTCCAAAGGCTTTGTTGTAACCTGGAATCCTGGAGCGGAGCGGATTATGGGTTATGCTGAGCAAGAGATTGTAGGGCAACATTTTTCATGTTTTTATACTCAGGAAGATCAAGGTAAGGCCAAGCCTGCACAAGAAATTCAATTTGCTGCCTTGAAAGGAAGAGTAGAAGAAGAGGGTTGGAGAAAACGCAAGGATGGAACCTTGTTTTGGGCAAGCACGGTTATTACTGCCATCTACGATCAAGAGAAAACACTCCTTGGTTTTGCAAAGGTGACGCGAGACTTAACAGAACGTAAAAAAAATGAAGAAGAGCTTAAAAGAGTCCATTCAGAGCTGGAGAAGAACGTAGAAAAAAGGACTTTGGAGCTATCAAAGACCAATCAGGAATTAAAAAAAGAAATTGCTGAACGAAAAAGAGCGGAGGCGGCTTTAAAGCTAAAAACGGAAGAATTGGAACGTTCTAATAAAGAGCTGGAACAATTCGCTTACATCGCTTCCCATGATCTACAAGAACCGCTCTATATTATCGGAGGATTTGCAGATAGCATTAGAGAACAAGGGGCTCAAAATCTGGATGAAGAATCCTTGTTTTTGTTGGGTCGCATTCAGAAGGCCTCTCATCGAATGAGTCAGCTCATTACAGACCTTCTTCAATATGCAAAAGTGAATGTCCAAAAAGACTCTTTCGAAAGGGTGGATCTAAATCTCCTGATTCAGGAGATATTGGTGGAGCTCGATTTGAAAATCAAAGAATCCAGGGCCATGATACAGGTTAATCCACTTCCCCAAGTGTATGCGAATAAACTCCAAATGAGGCAATTGTTTCAAAATCTGATTATGAATGCCATTAAATACAGGAAGAAGGATGTTCCCTTGGAGCTTATAATCAGCGTACACCCCTCAGAAAGATGCTTTGTTGAAATTCGCCTGCAAGACAATGGTATTGGTTTTGAACCAGAATATTCCAGTAAAATTTTAGAACCCTTTCAGCGATTACACAGCCGGGGAGAGTACGAAGGGAGTGGTTTGGGGTTGGCGATTTGCCAAAAAATCATTTCCCGTCATGGCGGGAAAATTGAGGCAAAAAGTGTCCCCGAACAAGGGGCTATTTTCTCAGTGACTTTGCCTTGTAAAAGAGAGGAGTGTGGAGGTATGACAAACAAGATTTTATGAAAGATCAGATTACAAAAAAAAATGTTCTGCTTATAGCAGAAGACGATGATGACCATTATTTTCTGATTCAGAATGCCTTTCAAGGAGCAAAATTAGAAGCAAAGTTGTGTCGTGTCACCAATGGAGTGGACCTTCTCCAATATCTTCATCATGAAGGCGTTTTCCAGGATAAAAAAAAATATCCGCTTCCCTCGATGATTATTCTGGATTTAAATTTACCTAAAAAAGATGGTCGAGCCGTTTTAAAAGAAATTGGGACTTTTCCCGATTTGAAAGGTATTCCAATCACTGTTCTCACTACGTCCATTAATGAAGAGGACAGAAATAATTCTTATAAGTTAGGCGCTAAATTTTTTATCAAAAAACCTGTTTTGTTTAAAGAATATGTAGAACTCATAAAGATGTTGGAAGTTTTTTGGGCCAGTTCTCCTGCGGAAAATTAGGACTAATTTCAAAACTTCAAAACTTACTGAATGGAATTGAATATGACCCATCTCTCTCCTTTTAGCTCCGAACATGAACTTTTTCGAAAAACCGTGCGTGATTTTGCAGAGAAAGAGCTGCTTCCCCACAAAGAAGAATGGGAGAAAGCCTGTACTTTCCCCCGCGAAATTTTTGCCAGGGCGGCGGAACTTGGCATATTGGGGGTTTGTTTTCCAGAAGAGTCTGGAGGGAGTGGGGGGGATTATTGGTTCAAAGTGGTTTTTTGCGAAGAGATTATTCGCTGTAAAATGGCGGGGCTTGCGATGGATTTGATGGTGCAGGCGGATATTGCCACGCCTATCCTTAGTGTGTTGGGAACTGAAGAGCAGAAGAAACTTTTTCTAATACCAGCTCTTCAGGGGCAAAAAATTGCGGCCTTGGGAATTACCGAACCAGGTTGTGGATCAGACGTGGCGAATATTCAAACCCGAGCTATAAAAGAAGGCAGTGATCTCATTATCAATGGCGCCAAGATGTACATCACCAACGGGAGTCGTGCTGATTTTATTACACTTGCCGTAAGGACGGGGGCTGCAGGTTATAAGGGAATTAGTTTGGTAACTTTCCCCACGGATACCCTGGGTTTTTCGGTGGGTAAAAAACTCGAAAAAATGGGGAATCATTCTTCAGACACTGCCTTACTCTATTTTGAGAATTGCCGAATTCCTCAGCGTTACATTTTGGGGCAAGAAAATATGGGTTTTGCTTACATTATGAAAAATTTTCAAGGAGAACGCCTGGTGGCGGCTGTTACCTGTGTGGCCAGCGCCCAGCTGATCCTCGAAGACAGCATTCGTTATGCAAAGGAAAGAGCAGCCTTTGGTAAGAGAGTGATTGATTTTCAGGTATGGCAACATAAATTTGCTGAACATGCCACTGCCCTCGAAGCCGCAAGGCGACTCGTTTATCACGCGGTGACACTTTTTAATGCAGGGGTAGAATGTAGCAAAGAGGTTTCTATGGCAAAACTTTTTGCCTGCGATTTAGCCCAAAAAGTGGCTTATGATTGTCTGCAAGCCCATGGGGGTGCGGGTTACATGGAAGAATATGATTTGTCGCGTTACACTCGGGATATCCGTTTGATGACGATAGGTGGGGGAAGTTCGGAAATCATGAAAGAAATTATTGCAAAGAAGATGGGGTTGTAATCGGAACTATGTTTGACTAAGCTTGTACTACAGTTATGCTAATACGTAGTACAAGGAGGTTCTATGAGTGTATTAAGTATACGTTCTATGCCAAAAGAGTTGGAAAAAGCTATTATTCAACAGGCCAAAAAGAGTGGAAAAACAAAAACTCAAGTGGTGCTTGAGTTATTGAAGAAGCAGTTGGGCTTTGATGAAAAATCTCAGCGAAAGAAAAAACTTTTAAAGTTTTTTGGGAAAATGGATAAGAAAGAATATGAAGAAATTGATAAGCGTTTGAAAGTGTTTTCTGAGATTGATGAGGAAATGTGGAAATGAGAGCTGTGATTGATACGTGTTTCTATACTTTTTGTGATCATTATGCTCAAAATGGAGTTGAAATTCTGACCTCATTTGAAGAGTTTTATTTTCCCTCCATTGTATACGGCGAACTTTTTTATGGTTTTTCTTATGGTGAACGTTGTCATAGGAACATTTCTCATCTGAACGATTTTTTGGGTCATTATAATATAAAAGTAATAGAAGTGGATATTGAAACTGCGAAGATTTATGGAGAGATTTATTCTGATCTTCGTAAAATCGGTAAACCCATTCCCACTAACGATATCTGGATTGCAGCCTGTACCCTGAAAGTAAATGGAACTCTGCTGACCTGCGATAAGCATTTTAAATTGGTAAAAGGATTGAAGTTTAAGAATCCATAATCACTGTATTTCACTCGTGTGAAAAAAGTATGAAAAATAAATTTATTTTCGCTTTGTTGATATTTTTCTGTTTCTAAAAAATGGTCTGAAACCTTAAAATGGAATCCCCAGAATTTTTCTTTTTATGATGAAAATCTGGAGAAGAAAAATGCCTCGCAAGATTTCTCCCCGGCCCTCTCCCGTCGAGGGAGAGGGTGACTTCTAGTCGACAGTGGTTCAAATTGCCGCACTGCACTACTACTTTGCGTCAAAACAGCTCTTTTCTATCGACAAGTGCATAGATCTCCTCTAGCCCTTCCATAAGGGAGGGAATGTTCATGAAAAAAATCATTTTTGTTTTTTTACTTTTCTTGTCCGCCTGCGGTTCGAGTGCCTCTACGAATAGTCCCAGTCTTTCAACCACCCATGCCCCAACTCAGTATTCCCTCGAGGCTGCAAGGAGTTGTCTGCAACAAAGTGATTTGGGTTGTGCCAGCGAAAATTATTGTGCGCTGAAATATCAAAACCCGAGCGATGCTACCGCAGGGCTTTCTTGCTGTGTCTCCAAGTTTCTGCAAATTTTATCCAACGAAAATACTCAAAGGCTTTCCAGTTTTATCGGTTACAATCCCCTGCGTTATGAAGAGCTTCAAGGCCAATCGCCGGCTTACTTGTTGGCGAACAAAAAAATCATTTTTGGTGAATTATTTTTAAAATCTTCCAGCCAGTCCACTTCTCTTGGCGACCTTGCTGTTCAATGGGGGACGCCTTTGCTGGGTGGGCAGATCGCCACAGAAGATTTAAATACCTCGCTTCGTCAGTTGGGGTCTGATTTAGCAGAAGTTCAAAGCTGTCTGGCCTCTGAAGATGCTTATGTGAATTCCAATGTCTCTATAGAAGGTCTTCTGTTTGGAATGAATCAGAAAATTGAAATCACTCCCAAAGACTTCCGCTTCGCCAAATTTGCGACAGGTCTTTTGGCTTATGGTTTTCAGGGAGTTTTCAGCTATGACTGGGGTTTTGACAAGTTTCCCAGCTGGCCACTTTCTCCAAATTTTTACCGAGACATCAATGGGCAATTGTCCGCTTCGGATACCCGTTTTGGCGATTTGGATTCGCAAGGAGCAAGTCGCATTGTTTCCAAGGCAGATCTCTTGCGGTCGGCTTTTAACGATTGGGACACTTTTGTTCAATCTCCTTTAAATGGATCGTTGACAGACCGTTGGATAGCGTGGCGACTCGCTGCCGGGGATGAGCAAAACTATAAAAAAATCTTGAATACTGTTTCCGATTCCATCACCTTGCGTTCACCGCAGCCTATAACGGGAGAGGGGACGATTGTAAATTTTTCGGCCCTTTTTCAAGAAACCAGCCTTCCCTCTGCGAGCAATATCCCCGAAGAATTGAATTTGCTCTCTGCAGACAGCTCTCAAAATCCTGCTATCAATTGGGATTATATCGACCAATTGCTCAAGCCTCTTATTCAATAGCTTCTAGCCGTTTACATGCAACTCTGCACTTCTTCATCCATAAAAAAAGAATTGCTCGCCTCTTTTTACTTCTCTTTTTACACTATTCAGCTAAGAGAGATTTTCATGAAAAAGTGTTTTCTTATTTTGACTGCCATTTTAGTGATTCATTTGCCCTTTTCTTCTCTTAGCTCAGCACAAGAGGAAGTATACAAGGCCGGGGATAAAGTGGAGGTGTTTCGCAATGGGAAATGGAATAGAGGAAGAGTGATAAAAATAGAGGGAGATTTTTACGAAGTAAATTTTTATTCCTATTACAAGAACTGTCACGAAGTATTTCCCTCGAGTCGGCTCAGAACTTTAGAAGCTCCAGAGGGCGAAACTGAGGTTCATGCCTCTCAAAGACATGATGCAGAACAGTCTTTGCCCTCTTTGTAATTTTTTTTACTTTCTGAACGATAAATGCTTCAAAAAATAAATAAAACAGTTTAGTACTACGCATCGAAAAAACTTTAACTCCTAATACAGAGGTCACTATGCCAAAAAATTCCCTAAGTATTACCGACAACCGCAGTGGTAAAACTTACGAAGTTTCCATTCAAGACAACACGATTAAGGCCATGGACTTAAGGCAGATCAAAACATCGGAAGATGATTTTGGTCTCATGACTTATGATCCCGCCTTTACCAACACGGCCTCCTGTAAAAGTAAAATCACTTATATTGATGGCGATAAAGGTATTTTACGATACCGTGGCATTCCCATCGAACAGCTTGCCGAAAAAAGTAACTACCTCGAAACTGCCTATCTTTTAATTCACGGGGAATTGCCTACTCAAAAACAACAGGAAGAATGGAATAATCAGATCATTCATCATACCTTCGTTCACGAAAATATTAAAAAATTCATGGATGGCTTCCATTACGATGCTCATCCCATGGGCATGCTTGTGAGCGCGGTGGCGGCACTTTCCACCTTTTACCCCAATGCAAAAAAAATTCATGATCCCGAAATTCGTAAAGAATCTACTTACCGTCTGATTGGGAAAATTTCTACCTTGGCCGCCTTTGCTTACCGCCATAGTTTGGGAATGCCCTATGTGTATCCGGACAATGATCTTTCCTATTCTGGAAATTTTTTGAACATGCTCTATCGAATGTCGGAGCCCAAGTATCAGCCTAATCCAGTTCTGGAACGGGCCTTGGATGTTTTATTTATTTTGCATGCCGATCACGAACAGAACTGTTCTACCAATGCCATGCGCTCTATTGCTTCCTCGGATGTGGATCCTTATTCTGCGATGGCTGGGGCCATAGCAGCGCTTTATGGCCCTTTGCATGGAGGTGCGAACGAAGCCGTACTTCTTATGCTCCAGCAGATTGGTCATAAAGATAAAATTCCAGAATTCATCAAGAAGGTAAAGGCAGGAGAGGGAAAGTTGATGGGCTTTGGACATCGGGTGTATAAAAATTATGACCCTCGTGCAAAGATTATCAAGAAGACTGCTTACGAAGTGTTTGAGGTGACAGGGGTGAACCCTTTGCTAGACATCGCCATCGAATTAGAAAAAATTGCCTTGGAAGATGAATATTTTGTGAAGAGAAAACTTTATCCCAATGTTGACTTTTATTCGGGTCTCATTTACCAAGCGTTGAAATTTCCTGTATCCATGTTCCCCGTGCTGTTTGCCATCCCCCGCACGGCGGGTTGGATTTCGCAGTGGGGAGAAATGGTGAATGATACAGAACAAAAAATTGCCCGTCCGCGACAGATCTATCTTGGCTACGATACGAGAGATTATGTTCCCATGGGGAAGAGAGCATAGATTGAATTATATTCCTATGGGCCAAGTGTTTGGAGTTCTATTGTGGAAAATGAAACATCAAATGTTGTCCAAAGCAGTAGTTGGGTGATTGAATTGGGTGAGGAGGAGACAGCAGATACTTCTGCTTTTGTGGTTCCTTTTGAAATTGGCCGGGTGAAGTCTCTTATTCAAGAGTCGATTCCTCCTGCCCAAAGCAAGGTTATTGCCGTAGCGAGTGGTAAAGGGGGAACTGGGAAAACGACCATTACCACCAACCTGGCCATTTCACTGCAGAGTATTGGGCTTCGTGTCCTTGTGATTGATGCGGATTTTGGCTTGGCGAATGACCATTTGCTGTTGGGGGTAGAAACCAAGGGCGATATTGGGGATGTGCTTGCGGGTAGAAAAGATCTGAAAGATATTTTGGTGGAATGTCCTTCCGGGATGTATTTGCTCCCAGGTGGTGTAGGTTCTTCGCACCTTTCAGAGCTTGAAGAACACGAATGGAAAACTTTCTCTCGAGAATTAAGCTGTTTGGAGCCCAGTTTTGATGTTATTTTGGTGGACTTGGCTGCGGGGGTTTCTCCCCAAATTATGCGTTTTTTGACACCTGCACACGGGATTATTCTTGTTACCAACCCAGAAATTACGGCAATGATGGACGCTTACGGTTTGGTGAAATGTCTAGATTCCTGGAGTTCCCATCAGGCAGTCGAGGTTCAGGTGATACTCAATCGTGTGAAGGATAGGCGCGATTCCTTGTTGGCTATTCAGAAATTGCGTAAGGTAGTCGCCAAGCATTTAACTTCCGTAAAAATGAATTATTTGGGTTATATTCCCTACGATCATTATTTGTTGCATTCCATATCTATTCAGGAGCCGGTTGTTCTTTCTCATCCTCGCTCTTTTGTGACGGCTTGCCTAAAAGGGATTGCCCAGAAAATTTATCATCAATTTCGTGCTTGGGAGAAAATACAAGAAGAAGAAGCTATTTATAAATCATATTTCGGATTATTAGAGCCAAAGAGTTAACGATGAAGTTTAAAAAGGTAAAAGGATTGATCCCTCGTTTTTTGAAGCGCAGACCCCCAGAAAGTGGTGGGGAAGTGAATTTAACGCATCCGATTCATTTCACCCAACTTAACCCGAAGATTAAATTTTTATCGGGGCAGTTGCTGCGTCTTGATTCAGGGGTGAGTTTGTTGAGGTACAATTTTTCTTTAGCTGCAGAATCCTTTTGTGTTCCTTTTGTGGCCAAGAATCAAATGGGCGAGGCTATTTTTGCTTGGCACTTTAAAAAATTGGAAGTGGAGACTTTCTTAGAACTTTTTGCTCAGTTTGAAGTGATTCAGAAAAAAGCGAAATCGGTCTATAGCCAGATTCCAGAGCTACAAGGCCTAGAAAATCGAGCTCCTAAGTTTTGGATAGTGACCCAAGCAGTAAATAGCGAGCTAGAACCCTTGCTTCCCTACCTAAGAGGAATGAACTTCGAGTTGTTCAGGCTGAAGATTACTCGGAGGGGAAGTAATGCTGTTGTTTCTATACAGAAACTGATTCATGCCTCCTTTTTGGAGCTTCCGAGGAAGAGCGAAATTCCGCCTAAAGCCAAAGTAAACTTGGCAACAAATCTGCCTCCTTCTAGGCCAGAGCCGGCCAACGTGGAAAAAATAAACCAGTTTTCTTTGTTACTTGATGCACAGCAGGTAGAGGCGCTTCCAAAAATCAAGGCAGTTAAAAAGCCTACTCCTTTCAGAAGAGCCAGTATTACTCAGGAAGAGATGAAGGATTTTTTAAGTATGGAAGATGCGGGGTTCAGCGAAGAGGATGATGTTACGGATCCCTTTATTTCTTTAGAAAATTTGAGAGAGCCGACTAGAAGGTTTATGAGAAGTACCTCCTTGGGATCTTAGCGAAAAAAATATTCGCCGCAAAAGAACTCTCAGGCCCAACCAACCAATAGTTATCCAGAAAATTTTTTCGGGGATCGTCCAACGGCAGGACTCTGGACTCTGACTCCAGCTATCTAGGTTCGAATCCTAGTCCCCGAGTTATTAGAAATCCCTAATCCTCTCCCCTCGAGGGCATAGGTATCTACACATCTCACGGGACTTGCCATAATTCCTCATCCCTAAGAAAAAAATAAATACCTTAATTGATGGAGACTTATGACAGAAATTTTGTTCCCTCATTCAGTTCTTCGAGTACAGTTGTGATACGCAAAGCACTTGCCGTAGTGATAATCCATGGCTATTCCAGGAATCCATCCAATTGCGGGCAAATGTTTCGGTTTGGGTTTGGGGAATCATTTTTATCT
>JADFYH010000018.1 GCA_015233135.1 Deltaproteobacteria bacterium | reverse complement strand
TTACCGAAGGTATGGCGGTGGTTCTCTCCGAACTCTCCCAAGACAACTACACGGGCATCGGCATCAGCATGGGCGGCGGCATGTGCAATGTTTGTCTCTCCTTCCTGTCCGTACCTATCATCGTTTTCAGCGTTCCCAAGGGTGGCGATGACATCGACTTGAGCGTCGCGCGAGTGGTGAATGAGACACGAAACCGAGTAAGGGTGCTTAAAGAAGAAACGCTCGATTTCTCAAGACCTCCCCGGAACAAGATGGAGAACGCTTTTGAAATCTATTATGACGATTTGATTTTGAGCGTCTTAAGCCAACTCTCCGCCGTACTTTCACAGGCTCAGAATATGCCCAAACTTCATCAGGCGATCCCCATCGTTGTGGCGGGAGGAACCTGTATGCCCAATGGCTTCAAAGTCAAATTCGAAAAAATCCTAAAACAGGTCTCTCTCCCCATCCAGATCTCGGAGGTTCGTATCGCCGCAGATCCAATGAGGGCAACAGCCCGAGGGGCCCTGATCAGTGCGGGTGTCTAATGTTACAAGTTGACCAAAGAAAAGATCTAAGAATCAATTCTATCAAGGCCCAGGTGGGTTTATCTGAAGACCGCGTCTACGACGTCTCAAATATCTCACAAGATGCTCTGCTGGCGGCCAATCCGTCTGGATTTGACCCTGAAATGGTCCAAAAGCTAAGTGCAGGTCCGTTTGAGTTCGAGCTGATCGATCCTACCTCCAACAGCAGCCTAAGTCTTCTCGGCGAAATCATCCGATACGTGGAAGAAGGCGGGGTAACAGATGGAATTGTCATTGGTTTCAAATTTCTTGAATAAAAAAGAATACCGTATCAAATAAATAGTCCGTAAACGGGAGACATATGGCTGATCTGGAAAAATGTGTTGCAATAGGCGGTGAGCTTGGGACTTCCACAAGCAAATTCTGTTGTGAAGATACCATCGTAATTTTTTCTTCGGTGGTTGGCTCGGCCCTTTCTGAAGGAATGGAGAAAAGCTGGAGACTGATGAATCGGACTGCGGATACGCGGTGGATCAAAAATCTGGCTGTCTTTGACGACAGCAGGAATTGCTGGCGCTACGTGGGAGCGATGACCCGAAATTCGGAGATGACCAACTGGTTCACCAACAAGGGGCTGATCCAGAATTACGAAGACGCTTTTCTGGCCATCAAGGCGGGGGTATTTCTACAAAATCTGGAAATGAAGGAACGCGGCAAACCCATTACCAACATAGGGTTTGGTTTCGGCATCACCGTTCATCATGGCGAAAATGTCATCGAGGAATTCCTGACCTATATTCAGAATAGACTTGTCGTCCGCAATGACAAGAAGTTCCTGTGCATCAAGGCGAAGAACGTGGCGTTGAATGAGGTGATGGAGATTGAAGTCGAACTTGATTTTTCGGTCATGCAGTATCAGGCCTACGGGGCCTACATGGCCTTCCTGTTCAAGAAGTTCAACATGGAAATTTTCAATACCTATGTCATCGATGTGGGGCATGGAACCTGGATCAAACTGCCAATCATCGACAATGAAGCGGATGTGAACCTGGCCGATTCGATCTCCGAAGGCATCCACACCATCACCAAAAATATCAGTACAGTCATCTTTGAATCCAGCGGGCAGAAGTTTAAAATACCAGAGCAACGCATCATGGAGCGGCTGCCGCGCAAGGAGTTTATGATTGAAGTGCCGGGTGCTGGCAATTTTGATTTTACGGCCCTCCTCAAAAGAGAATCCGAGGACATGGCCAAACATATTGTGGAATGCCTCTCGAGTGACATCGCGGCCCTATCGAGAAAAGGGAAATCTATCGATTACTTTACCGTCATCGGGGGTGGGGCTCACCTGTTGTTTGATTCAATCAAAAAAGAAATTGGTCGATATTTTTCCTGGTCTCCGGAAGTGCTAGACAAAAAAGTCATCTCGGCATCCGAAATTGGCGTAGATCCCCGCTATATCAACTGTGTCGGCTTCATGCTGTTGGCGCGTGACCAAATTGCTGTTGAGCTTGGAAGAGATGTGGACCAGAAATTCAGCGTGAACAAAGTGATCCAGGAAACCCAGGAGGCGTGATGAATCCCTATCTTTTAGTCATGGATACCGAACTCAAAGACTTGGTCGGCCAACTAGCCAGCTACCACCCGGAGGGTTCCAAGAAAATACTCAAGCTGGTGCTGAAGCTTTACTTGAAGCTCCTGGATAAAAGTAAACGAAAGGGCCGCGATCCCATTCTGGCCTTGCGGGATCTCGTCGAAAAAATAACGGAGAGCGGTTCGGATACAGCACAGGATAAGATTTCTCAACTGGATGCCCTAATGGAAGCAAAAACCGTCTCCGTGGGTAATTATGAAAACACCCCTATCTTTGAAGATATTCGAGAGATCAAGAATGTCCTTCGGAACCTTCATGTGGGAGGAGTTGGGGGTGGCAATACTATTTCTGCCCCAAAACAGGAACTGGATCCCAGTGAGGCCGCCAAGCTTGTCACCCTGGTAGAAGCGGCTCCCGTGGAACGAAAGAATTATAAGAGTTTGAGGATGGGAAAATCGCAGAGAAAAATTCAATTCTAGTGAAAAAAATTCTTATCGATCCAGGAGATTTCTACACCAAAACTCATGTCTATGAGGTCACTGGGCGTGGCCCTGAGTCTTATGGTCAGTATTTTTTCCCATCGATCAGTGCCAGGACACAATCGAACGAATCGCAGGCGCTCCGCTACGAACAGGAAGGCAGCTTCTATTCGGTGGGGTATGATTGCCACGAGGCTGGCTTTGATTCTTTACATGGCAAAGCCGGAGACTTCGGCAGTGACTGTCTGAACGGGTTGCTGATCCTGAAAAAAATCATCTTTGATTATTCGGCAAACAATGAAGAGATTGAGCTGGGAATCCTTATTGAGACCCCTTACAAACAGAAAATCTGGGGGGAAATTGTTGAACACTTGAATCAGTCCGTTTTGACCGTCTCGGCGATTCGAGGGTTTGATCAGGCGCGGATTCAGAAGACCGTAAAGCTCCAGACCGCTCTTCTAACCGCCGGGGACAGCCTTCTGAATTTCTTGAGGACCATCAATAGTGAATTCGAATCTGCCCTGGTGGTGGATATTGGTTATCATACGACAAAGATCTATATCGCCAATTCTATTGAAGGCATTGCATCCTTCCAATTGCTGGATATTGGTATTTGGAATTACTACAAGATTGTCTTTGGACGACTTCTGGAAAATAAAATAAAGCCGGACTATTTCTGGGTGATCAAGCAGATTGAGGCCGGACTCAGTCAGTTGGAATTTGAATCGGGAGACCTGGTTGACATTTCACAAATCACCGATCAAACCCGATGGGATCTTAACAAAAACCTAACTGGATTCATTTCTGATTTTCTGGTGTCTTATTTTACCAATGTCACCCAATGGGTAGAGATGATGGTGGTGACTGGGGGAGGAGCATCCTTCATGGGAGAGCTGCTTGTCGAAAGCCTTAGAGAGGGAGGGCTCGACATGGAGGATATTTATATTGAAAAGTTTTCGCTCTATGCTAGGGTCAACCACCTAATTTCCAATTGATTGAGAACAAGATTTTATGAGGGCTTCAAAATGACTGCAGAATCCACAGAAGCAAATCTCGAGCTGGAAAAAAACTCGGAAATCGTTGTACCGACAGAGCTTGAAAAAGCTATCGATGAGAATGTCGAGAGGGCCAAGGCCTTCCTCAAGAAAACTTCCTTTTATACCGGAAAGTGCTCCGCCTATGTATCGGCCTCCTTTAAGAAGGTAGCGCAACGATGCCGCAAAATAGATTTGGGAAAGATTAATCTAAAGAGGGGTTTCAGCAAAGTTCGTTTGGGCGAATTCAAAGGGGGAAATTTTTTGAAAATAAAGCCCCTCAAGCGGGTTCTTGAAAAAGCCGACCCCTTAGAGAATGACCAAGATTATTTAACTCTGGGTCGGGACATCGCCGAGGTCATTAAAAATGACGCGACCAGTGAGGATCTAACGGTGATCGATCCTTCCAAATATAATTTTTTAACTTAAGTATAAGTATTTCATGCGGAGGAAAATGTTTATGTACAGTATTCTGGGCGGAATTGTTGCACTGCTTCTAAGTATCTGGGGCTTTGTCAGTTGGTGGTATATCTTTGTGGATATTTTCAAGGGTGTCGTCCCTCTTTTGTTGCTCATCTTCGGTATCATGGCACTTGTCGCGGGAATCAAACAAATGCAACGCGAGAATCTTCCGACCAAGAAGGTCGAGAAGGCTGAGGAAAGTTAGTCACGAATGTGGATGATTTCAGAAGTTTCTAGAAACAATCAACTTCAAGACCAGGGCATCTGAATCTGCTGTGAAGCCATGACCGATGCCGAATTCTACAGCGTAGGGCTTGGGGTTAAAATCAACCACCCCAAATAGTGACTGAGCTTGCTGGTTTCCGAAATCCTTGAACTGACCAAAGTCTGCATAGTGCTCTAACGCCACGGCCCAGACTGGAGACAAGTTGTACGCGACTCGTAGAGCCGGAACAAAAGAGGTCTCACCGATATCATAAAAGTTGTAATCGAAGATCGGGTTGAAAATAAAATCGAACTTTCCGACACGCGTTCCAATAATCGGCCGGATTTCGCCGGAAAAGCGACGCTCATCCCACTGGGGCCGATTGTAGCTAAACTCAAAATTAGCCCCGTAGAAAAATTTTCGCTCGTTGGCATGAGGTGAAACGAAAAGGGTCCGCAGTTTGAAGGCATTCACATGGACATGACCCTCTTCGGTGATTGAATAAACAGGGACATAAGCACCCAGCTCAAACCAGTCTGTGACACCATAACCAAATTCAGGAACTCCATTCAGCGAATGCCGAGGGACAAGTCCGTCGGGGAAACCTGGCGTCGACCGGCCCAGCGCAATGAAATTATTGTGCAGCGTAATGCTAAACTCGCGAGGTTTGTTGATCTCCCCGGTATACACCTGAATCTCGTCGGTCTGCGCATGAAGGGGTGAGCTGACACAGAACCAGGAGGCCAACCCCATAATCATAACAATGACAATACGGATTATTTTTGAGGATTTCATTTTTTTCTCCCAATTATTTGTGGCAAGATCCTGAACAGCCACTACAACCCGATTTGCTTCCCTCCTTGGAAGACGTCTTTCGAAAGGCTCGATAGATCTTGAAGCCAACAATGACCGCAGTAAGCGCCACAATAACAATCACCGCGACGGTATCTATATTTATAGTCATACAAAGAACCTCGAAATATTGAAAAATAGAAACGAAAGGACATACGCAATTGCCGTAAGCCCTCCAAACTGAAGCAGGGCCCATTTCCAGCGGCCAGATTCACGCCGGGTGATGGCAACGGTGGCCATGCAGGGTGTAGCGATCAACAGATACAACATGAGGGAGAATCCAACCCGCGTCGAATAAGCGTTCCGCAGCTTTTCCTGGAGGCTACTGGTGTTTTCTTTCACATCCCCCAGTGAATACAACACTCCCATTTGGGCGACAAAGACCTCCTTGGCCACAAAGGCGCCGATCAGTCCCACGCCGATCTTCCAGTCAAAACCCAGAGGACGAATGACGGGTTCGATCAGATGACCAACACGTCCGGCTACGGAGTAAGTCAGAGACTCGGCAGCACGAAGATGTTCTACTTCCTCCGGAGACAGCGCTTGCACCCGCCCCGCCTGGAGCTCTGCATCGATCTCGAAATGTTCTTTCTTGGGATAGCTCGTCAGACACCACATGAGGATCGAGACAGCAAGAATGATGGTCCCTGCCTTTTGAAGATACAGCCACGCACGCTCGATCATCCGGTTGATGACCGCACGAAGAGTCGGCAGCCGGTAAGGCGGCAGCTCCATCACAAAAGGGGCATCCTCTCCCTTGAGGACGGTCCTTCGAAGCAGAAAGGCCAGCAGAAAGGCCAGGAGAATGCCTATCATATAGATCGCCCACATCATGGCAGCGCGCTGGTTCTGCGCAAAAAAAGCTGGAATGAGGAGCATCCAAATCGGAAGCCGGGCCCCACAGGACATGAGCGGCAGTACCAACATGGTCGTGAGACGGTCACGCTCGTTCTCCAGTGTCCGTGTGGCCATGATCGCGGGGACACTGCATCCAAACCCGCTCATCAAGGGGATGAAGCTCCGTCCGTGCAATCCAAAAACATGCATGAGCTTGTCCATCAAAAACGCGGCCCGGGCCATGTAGCCGGTGTCCTCCAGGATTACCAGACACATAAAGAGGAGCACGATATTGGGCACAAAACCCACCACCCCACCCACGCCTGCGATAATGCCATCCACCAGGAGGGAGCGAAGTGCCGAATCGGAACCGACGGGCCAGAGGCTGGAGAGGTGGATAGACAACCATCCAAAACCATTTTGTATCCACTGCACCGGATAGTCCCCCACCGTGAAAGTAATCCAGAAAGTTGCATACATGATCGCCAAAAATATGGGCAGTCCCAACACGCGATTGGCCAGAATGGAATCAATAAAATCGGAGATCTTTCGGGCATTCTCATGAGGTTCTTTCAGGGTCACTTCCCGAAGAAGTCCATCCACAAAACCATAATACTGTTCAGTAATATAAAGCGAAATGTCACGACTGGTTTCAGCCTCGATGGCTGCACGCCGGACTTGTACGAGGGAGAGCGTCTCGGAAGCGGCTGTCCCGTACTTCTTCAGGGCCTCGATGGTCTCCGGATCGCCCTGCAGGAGGCGGACCGACTGCCAGAAACTCCCTCCAGGTTCGTGGCCAAACTTGCCGGAAAGACTCTCTCGAATTCTGCGGACAGCTTCCGTAAGCCGTTCGCCAAGGACCAGGCGGCTTGCTTGCAGTGGCGTTGCTGCTGTCCGTGCCACCGCTTTCTTTAATGCGTCAATTCCGATCCCTTTGTAGGCAACGGTTTCCACGACAGGAAATCCCACCAACTTTTCGAACAGTTCCCGATCGATTTTCTGTCCAGACTTCTCCGCCTCATCGGCCATGTTCAAACAAAGGACAATCTTGCTTTCGAGTTGCATCAGTTGACACAAGAACACCAGACTCCGCCTCAGTGCCGTCGAATCCACTACAAAGACAACAAGATCGTGATTACTTTTTAACAATTCTTTTTGGGCAATTTGTTCCTCGGGAGAATAACCGTTCAAGCTGTAAGTACCTGGCAGATCCAGGACCTCATAATTGACATTTTCCCATTGGTATTTCCCCTCACGTTTCTCAACCGTGACCCCAGGATAGTTGCCAACGTGTTGGCGCGAGCCGGTCAACACGTTAAAAATGGATGTCTTCCCCGAATTCGGGTTTCCTGCCAAAGCAATCTTCATGCTTCACTCCGTTCTTTCAATACAACGACCGCTTCAGCTTCTTTACGCCGTAGCGAAAGCTGGCCTCCCTGCAGTTTGATCCAGATCGGGTCTCCGACAGGCGCCCGTCGCTCGACACCAATGAGGGTATCTGGCATAATGCCCATATCCAGCAAGCGCTGCCGGATTGCACCTTCTCCACGGATCTCAACAACCTTTGCCTGCTCACCCTGTTTCAATCCGGCGATGGTCATTTTCATTTTTTCACGAGACGAGTTGCCAGTTTCCTTCTCCTTTGCTGTAGCAAAGCGCTGAAAACTCGCCATCAATCGCATGCCCTCAGGATCATTTTTGGTGAATTCAATAAATCTTTCCAGGCGATCCATCCCTTCACTTGAAAGAGAATGCTCCATGGCGCACGCATCAGTTTTGGCGGTGGATTCGGGCATGTTGAAAACATTTTGGAAGAGATGCACCAGCAAGCGATGCCGCGAAAAGATCCGGATGGCTTCGATCTCGCCTTGGGGAGTGAGTTCGATATATTCCCGCTGCGTATGCTGGATCAGACCCAGTTCATCCAGTCGCTTGAGCGCCGGCGACACGGATGAAGAATTGACATCGCGCGCCAGGGAGATATCTCTGACGCGCGCCACCTTTTTCTCTCGTATCAAAAGGTAGATGGTTTCGAGATAATCTTCGAGAGAACTGGTTAATGGGGTCGGTTTCATGCTCACTCTCCTAAAATAAGTCATAACTAGTAATGATAGACATGTCTATCAAAAAATGCTTTATCTATAAAATATGTACAAATCTCTTATCCGACAAGCTGTTTTTCTTGCGTGGTTTACAATCCTTTACAATCTTGTGGAAGGAACGGTTTCGATTGCCTTCGGAGCTGGTGAGGATTCCGTGTCACTCTTCGGCTTTGGCATTGACAGTCTCATTGAAGTCGCTTCGGCCTTCCTGGTACTCCTGAGGCTGCGCGGTGAGAGCGAGCAATCCATTCGGCTGTCTGTGGACAGAGAGAGAAGAATAAGCCTGACAATGGGTATACTTTTTCTGCTGCTGGCTCTGGTGACAATTACGGGATCGTCCTTTCAACTTTTCCAGAAGGGCCATCCCTCCACCACCTTACCGGGCATGATCATTTCACTCCTGAGCCTATCGTTCATGTTCGCCCTCTGGATCTCCAAGCGAAAACTGGCTCGTCTACTCAATAGCGCCGCGCTCCTGAATGACTCTCAATGCTCACTGGCCTGCATTAAACTCTCCCTGGTACTCCTGATCGGCAGCCTGCTCTTCTGGATCTTTCCTGCACTGTGGTGGGCTGACAGTATCGCTGCAATTGTGATTGCAGCCTTGATTGCCTGCGAGGGCATGAACATGATTCGATCTGCACGCAGCCCAGAGTTTTCAGGCGGATGCGGGTGTTGCTAGGTCGTCGGCCAGACGTAGATTTCCTGGCCCACGGTTTCATCCATCGCGATTTCGGTGTGATCGATACGGACGATGATGGCGGGATATTTTTGGTGCAGCTCCAGGACGACGCCGGGGCGTAATCCCATCGAGCAGAATTTGTGCTGGTTCACCTGGTTGAAGGTCCGAATATAGGCGATCCTCCCCATTTCTCCAGCATTCATGTCACTCAGTGATTTCACCACCTGCCGGACTTCGGACTGCATGCGCTTGCAACAATCACCCGGAGGAATCTTGGTGCCAAAGGGGCATTCCAACGGATGTCCCATCATGGTGCAGATACTTTCTTCAATTTCTGGAAAAACCACGTGCTCAAACTCACACGCGATTTCGTGCAAGCGAAGGTCTTTGATTTTCAATACGTGATACAGAAGAACCTGTGCAAGTCTCTTTCTTCGGACGATTTTCTCAGCGGCTGCACGTCCTGCTGTAGTCAGGGACAAATCGTCATCGCGGGCATGAACGAGTTCGTTTTTGGCCAGATCTCCGAGCAGTTCTGGAGTCAACGGAACCTTGCATAAACTTCGAACCGTATCGATCCGATTATCATTTTTTTCAGAAGCCTCGTAAATCGATTCTAAAATTTCGTCAGTTTCAATACTCATAGGACCTCACAGCGTCACGTTCAGTTTTGTCAGTACCCAGTTCAAAAATCCACCCAGCAGGACCGCATAGGGAATGGTAAAGGCCAGAACACACAGGGCCAACTTGAGTCCCCTCTCTTTGATGAGTGTGATCATGGCATTGATGCAAGGGACACAAAAACTGAGCAGTATCAGGTTAATTAATATTTGAACATGGGTAAAGAGTTGCAGATCGGCATATTGCGACAACATCGCAATGCCACTTTCCCGCCGGATCATGGACATGAGAAAGACGGTGACGCTTTCCACCGGGAGTCCGATAAAACCGACCAGAAGGGGTTTTAGAATCCGGCCGAGCAGAACAATGCCCCCCAATTTATCGATGATAAAGATGCTGAACATGGACAAAATAAAAATGGGAACCGCCTCGACCAAAAAGCCATAGGTCCTTCTGGTCGCCCCAGAGATCAACGATCTTAGATGGGGAAGCCGCATGGAGGGCACTTCAAACAAGAAAACAGAGGCTGGACTTTTGATCAATTGATTCAACGCAAGACCCGCCAGACACACTTGCAGAAAAATAATCCCAAAAAAAAGCACATAAGCCAGCCCTGTCATTTTTGACAACAACACCAGGGCAACACCCAGGAGCGGAGCACACGGGATTCCCAGGACCAGCAGCACACTGGCGATGATCTTCTCTTTACGCCCATCTAAGATTCTCGTCGTGATGATGGCCATCGTGATACAGGAAAAACCCAGCAACAGCGGAATGATCCCCTTCCCCGTCATCCCCAGTTTCTTAAAAAAACGTTCAAAAAGAATGGTGAGACGGGCAAGATATCCGGACGATTCCAGAACCCCCAAGGCAAAATAAAATGTCAGCAAGACCGGAAAAACAATACCAAACGCCAGTGTAATCCCGGTGCTGAGGATGCCGTATTTCCCCATGAACATTTCCTGAACAAAGGGAGAAGGAATATGCGAAAAGACCACAGTCATATACGGATTAATGATCTGCCCAAAAAGTTTTTTTTCTAAAAGATCCACCAAAAACTGGGCTCCAAACCGCCCCACAAAAAAATAGAGCCCCGTGAAAACCAGAAGAGCAATCGGAATGCCTGTAGCAAGCCTCGTACTGTAAACTCCCAAGCGATCCATGAAGGGAATCTTGATATCGGTAGACAGCGTCACGACCTGCCGAGCAATCTGCTCAGCCTCAGAATGGTAGATATTCGTCAAGAGGTTCGGGATATTTTTTGCGCCTAATATTTGACGGGTTTTAGCAACGAGCTGATGAACACTTTGCCCGACAGTCTCTCCACATTCCTGTACGATATACTCAGAGGCCGCCGAATCACCGGTCAGGGCTGCCAAAGCCAGCAGACGGCGATACTTGAGCCGGGAAAGCGTCAACTTTTCGAACTCATTGAGATAGGTCTCGATCGATTCTGTGTAACGAATGGGCTTACCGATAGGCAATTCACTCTTCGTGATATTTTTGATAGGCGAAATGCCAGAGGATTCGATCGCTACCGTAGAATTGACCGTAACTCCCAAGAGCTTGGCTAACCTGTACGTATCAATCACCAGTCCTCGGATGGAGGCTTCGTCAGTCATGTTCAGATTCAACAGGATCGGAACACCAAATTCCTGGTAATAAAAAAACAACGCGAGAGATTTCGCCAGCGATTTTGCATCGGCGACAAAAAGGATTCCCTTCACATTGTTCTGCAGGAAAAGCTTGCGGATGATGAGTTCATCTTCATTGTCGGTAAAGGTGAAATTGTTGCCGGGAGTATTAATGAGTGAGGCATCGGTTCCTTCAAACTTGCCATGTTCCAGAAAGACATGGGTCTCCTGGAATTTTTCTTCTGTAATTCCTTTAAATCCGGCAAGTCGTCTCGTGAGGGTTGTTTTGCCCGTATTGCTTCTGCCGACCACGATGTAAACATCCTTAGGGCTCGGATTTTCGTTTTTGGGGGACATGAAGAACCTTTCGCTGCCGGACTCTATAGCGAAGGATAATGGAGTTGACTAGCGGAAATTGATCGACTGTGCTAGCTCAGAAAGATAATGAAAAACCCTGAGCTCCTTGTCCCTGCGGGGAATCTTGAAAAACTTAAATTTGCTTTCGCCTATGGGGCCGATGCAGTTTATGCGGGGATCCCCCAGTTTTCACTACGCGCACGTGAGAACGGTTTTCGGGACGAATCCATTCTTGAGGGAGCGGAATACGCGCACCAACTGAATAAGAAATTTTATCTCACTGCGAATATCTTGGGTCACAATCGCAAGATAGATCTCTTCACCAAAAAAGTAGACGAAATGATGCAGGCCAAACCCGATGCGCTCATCATGGCAGATCCAGGACTGATCCATCTCGTCAAAGAAAAACACCCGGAAATACCCGTCCACCTTTCGGTTCAGGCTAACGTGATGAATTGGGCTGCCGTGAAATTTTGGCATAAAATGGGAGTAGCCCGCATCATTCTTTCACGCGAACTTTCCATCGACGATATTAAATTTATTAAAGATAAAGTCCCCGAAATGGAACTGGAAGCCTTTGTGCACGGGGCCATTTGCATTGCCCATTCCGGCCGCTGCCTGCTTTCCAATTATTTCGGACACCGCGATGCCAATCAAGGTCTCTGCACCAACTCCTGCCGTTGGCCCTATAAACTGTATGCAACGCCCGCAGATTATTATCTCGAAGAAAAAGAACGTCCTGGTGAATTCATGCGCATTGATGAAGATGAGCATGGCACCTATATTATGAATGCCCGCGATTTGATGGCCATCGAGCATCTGAAAGAAATGTGGGAGGCAGGTTTGGATTCTTTCAAAGTCGAAGGCAGAACCAAATCAGTTTATTATTTGTCGGTCACCACTAAAGCCTACCGTCAAGCCATTGACGACATGCTCGCCGGCAAAGCCTTTAATCCAGACCTTTTAAAAGAACTCCACAAAATCCACAACCGTGGTTACACGCCCGGATTTTTAGTGGGGAAAAAGGACAGTTCTCTTCAACGTTATGAAAGCGGTGTAACGGATATTTTTACCCAGGAATTTGGTGGGATGATTTTAGAAAGTAAGCCAGGGCGTTTGCTTGTGAGCCCCAAAAACAAATTGAGTGTAGGCGATAAACTGGAAGTGATGAGCCCTGAAAAAAATTTCAATTTTACGATTGAAGCAATCCAGAGTGAAACAGGAGAGGCTTTGGAATCTCTGCATGGCGGCAGTTTCCCGGGTTGGCTGCTGGGGGATATTCCGCAGGTGGGGGAGTATTCGATTATTTCGAAGGGGGTCTTATGAAAAAAGACTCATCGTAGAAACGAGTTGGTAAATTAGAAATAGGCAGCAAGGATTCCCCTCTCCCCTTGGGGGAGAGGGTCAGGGTGAGGGGAAAAATAAATGGGTGCACTGGTTGGCGTTTCAAAATTACTCAGAAAGAAAAGTACAAATACAGAAAATGATCTTTGGTACTATTTGAGATCCAGGCATTTAAAGGGATTGAAGTTTAGAAGACAACATATTCTTGGCGCTTATATTGTGGATTTCGTATGTTTGGAAAAGCGGATTGTGATTGAATTAGACGGAAGTCAACATATTGAATGTGCGAACAAAGACAGTGAGCGTGATGAATGGTTAAAGTCAGAGGGGTACAAAGTATTACGATTTTGGAATAATGAATTTTATGAGAACCGTGAGGGAGTGTTGAGTAAGATATTGGAAGCAAGTGAATGAACCCCTCACCCTGCCCTCTCCCCCAAGGGGAGAGGGGAATAAATGAATGAATTAAAGTATATTATTTTATCCACTCGATGGTGCGAAGACCAAAAAAAATTTAAGAGGTAAGAGAAAGTTAAATGGCTATGGATGAACAAAATAAAAATATAACACTATTGGCTTCTGCCAGAACTACTTGGTTTGGATGGTTTTTATCAACCGTCACGTTATCTTCTGTGATTTTTGGATATATTGTAAATACTTTTTTACAGAAAGAAAATTTGAAATGCCCCTATTTATTTTTAGGGGCGGCAATTATTTTTATAATGGCTATTCTCTTTGGCGTATGGAAAGCAAAAGTTATTATAGAATTCCAAATTAATGAATTGCATGCACTTATTAATAAAGCCGCCGGCGCTGAACTGAATGAAAGAGAGAAAGAACTTCTTAATAAAAATAAGAAACCAGATAATTCCTCAGATTACTTACTTTTCATATTTGTAGTAGGCGTATTTTTACTCCTAATATCCATAATTTTTGAAGTTAATTTCCCTTTTAATACTTCGGTAAATTTTTTTGATAAATTGCAAAACTCTTGTTGTCACATAGGCAAATTTTTACCAAAGCCAACCCCTTCGAAGATAGAACCACTAATCGAATCTAAAAAAATTCCAGAAACTCAAAACAGAACACCTTTACAACTTTCAATTGATAGGCCTTCGGCTCTATGAGCTTCTTCACCACCCCCAAACCCATCCTCATCATCTGCAACAAACGCCTCTCTCCTTATCTCGAACAGGAAGTGATCAATTTGGGATTCACGCCGGAAAGCACTTTCACGACCGGCGTAGAAATAAAAGGGACCCTCAACGACTGTATTCGCCTCAATTTGAATCTGCGCTGTGCCAGTCAGGTGCTTTATTTGCTGAAAAAATTTCCAGCCACCAGCCCTCAAGAAATTTACAACACCTTACTTACTTTTCCCTGGGAGAAAATCCTTCCCAAAGACGGCTATATTTCGATTACTTCAGCCGTCGATCACGCGACCGTGAACAATAGTTTATTCATGAATCTCAAGGTGAAAGATGCCATTGCGGATCGTATGCGCGGTACAACCGGGAAACGGCCTGATTCTGGACCTCTCTTGGATCACAGCGTGGTTCATTTGTTTTGGAAAGATGAAATTGCCGAAATCTTTATCGATACCAGTGGTGAAACACTGGCCAAGCACGGGTACCGCAAGATGCCCGGTAAGGCACCCATGCAGGAGCCGCTGGTCGCAGCTACCCTGATGGCGACCCAGTGGGATAAGGTCTCCCCTTTCATTAATCCCATGTGTGGTTCGGGGACAGTGGCCATTGAGGCGGCACTGCTGGCGACCCATCGCCGGCCGGGCCTGCTTCGAAATAATTACGGCTTCATGCATTGGAAAGGTTACGACAAAGCAGTTTATGAACAGGAACAACGCAAACTGAAAGAACAAATCAAAGAAGTGCCCGATCTTCTTATCCAGGCTAGCGATATCCATTCAGAAGCCGTCAAAACCTCTCAAATCAACGCTGCGGCGGCAGGGGTAGAAAAATATATTCAATTTACAGTGGGCGATTTTGAAATAACCCCTCTTCCGGATCCACTTCCCGAGCAACGCTGCGTTATTTTTTTTAATCCCGAATACGGAGAACGCCTGGGAAAAGAAAGTGAACTGGAAGACACCTATCGTCGCATGGGCGATTTTATGAAGAAAAAATGCAAAGGCTATTGGGGCTATATTTTCACAGGCAATCTGGACCTCGCCAAAAAAATTGGGTTAAGACCTCATCCCCGACTTGAGTTTTATTCGGCCAAAATGGATTGCCGCTTATTGCAGTATGAGTTGTATGCAGGAACTCGAGACAAAAAGTCGGAATAGACTTCTTTCCTAACCTACTGCGCAAATGCCCTGCGGCGTTGCGGTTCCCCCGTTTTTCCTCACGTACAACTCGTACGCTGCGGAAAACGGGCCCCACCGCGCCTTGCAGGCCAACTGCTCGTGACGGTTAGGAAAGAAGTCTAATAAAACTTAGGGCCCTCAATACCCCAACTCCTTCAAAACACTTTCTTTCTTTGTCCAATCCTTCACCACTTTTACGAATAAACTTAAAAACACTTTTTTGTCGCAAAGCTTTTCCAATTCTTCTCTGGCGGCTTGTCCTACTTTTTTAAGCACCGCACCTCCCCTGCCCACCACAATGGGTTTTTGCGATTCTTTTTCCACAAAAATTGTGGCAGCAATTCGGTTGATTTTGGTTTCTTCTTTGTATTCTTCAATGACCACAGCCAGGGAATAGGGAATTTCGTCACTGGTAAGATGAAATAATTTTTCTCGTATAATTTCAGAAGCCAAATAACGCATGTCTCGATTGGTGATTTGATCTTCAGGGAAATAGGCCGGGCCTTCGGGAAGATATTGTGGCGATTGATTAAGAATTTCCTGAATTCCATCAGAACCGAGGGCAGAAATGAGAAAGATTTCTTTGGCCTTACACTTTTTTCTCCAGGCGTCGACAAATGGCAGTAGATCAAGCTTATCTGTCTTATCAATTTTATTAATCAGTAAAAAATAATTTTTATTTTTGGCTTCTATCTCCTGGATAAAACCAAAATCCGCCTGAGTGGGGGCTTTAGGATCCACCATGTAATAAATAAGGTCGGCCTCCTCAATGGCCGATTTGGCAGCATCCACCATCAACTGATTCAAACGCTTGTGGGCTTGATGTAAACCGGGGGTATCGAGGAACAGAAGTTGCCCTTCTTTGTGATGGACAATGCCCAAAAATTTTTGGCGAGTCGTTTGAGGCTTGTCACAAACAATGGAAAGTTTAGCACCGAGCAAAGCATTGAGCAGTGTGGATTTCCCAACATTTGGAGCCCCGAGGATGGCAATGTAGCCAGATTTGAACATGGGTTTTTCTCTTAACTAATGCGATGTCGACGCTACAACATTCTCAGGCTGAGGCATCATTTCTATCTTCAACAAGGCCCTCTGTGCAGCCAACTGCTCTGCATCTTTTTTATTTTTTCCAGAACCCGTCCCGTAGATTTCATTATTGATCATCAAATTCACTTCAAAGGTTTTATCGTGATCAGGCCCTGTCTGAGCCACCAGGCGATAACGGGGAATCGTCTTAAATAAATTTTGGGCTGTCTCTTGAAGTTGGGTCTTGTAATCTTTATAAAACCCTTCATCCGTCACGCGCCTAAGCAATTTTTCGGCATGCAAGCGAACCACCCTGCAGGTTTTTTTAAAACCTCTATCCAAATAAAGGGCCCCCAATACTGCCTCGTAAGCATTGGCCAAAAGCGAGTTTTTTTCGCGACCCAACCCCAAAGCTTCACCTTTCCCTAAATAAAGCTTATCGCCAATACCAAAATGCCTCGCCATGGCCGCCAGGCTTTTTTCGTTTACCATTGCTGCCCGTTGTTTAGACAATTCTCCTTCAGCCGCCTTGGGAAATTTTTCCATCAAGAGATCAGAAACCACGAGTTCCAACACCGCATCACCTAAAAATTCAAGGCGCTCATTGTGTAAGGTAGCATCCAGTTTTTTTTCATTAGCATAAGAACGATGAGTTAAGGCGTGGCGCAAATGAGCGCGCTTCTTGAACTTCACGCCCAAGGCCTTTTCCAACTCTTTGAGTCGACGTCTTTCGTCGCTAAATAATTTCTCCAAAAACATAGTCACCCTCGTAGCCAGTGATCTTGCAACTGACAAGTTTTCCTTTTAAATCTTCATTCGCCACCACATAAACCGAAATAAAATTTCGGGAGACCCCTCTTATTTTGTCGGAAAAATGCTCGGGAAAATGCATAGCCTTTTCTTCCAAAATGATTTCCTGGATACTGCCTTTTTGACTTTCGTAAAATTGATTCCTCTTCTCTTTTGAAAGCGCAGTCATTTTTGAAACTCGCTCCCTTTTTTGGGCCTGAGAAACCTGATCCTGAAAATTTGCTGCACGAGTTTTCTCTTTGGCCGAATAGGGAAATACATGCAAGTAATCTAGGGGACTCTCTTGCATTAAGCGGTAACTTTTTTCGAAACGCTCTTCGTTTTCGTAGGGGAAACCAGGCATAATATCAGTTCCCAGACAAACACCAGGAATTTTTTCCTTCAATTTTACACCAAGGTCCAAAAACTCTTGAGCCGTATAACGCCGTCGCATCAGCTTTAAGATTTGATCTTCCCCGCTTTGCACGGGGATATGCAAATGGGCACAAAATATTTTGGAGCCGGATAAAAACTCAATCATTTCTTCGGTGACTTCTTCAGGATCTATCGAGGACAGGCGCACGCGATGAATGGGGACCTCGTCTTCAATGCGCTTCATTAAGGCCAGCAAATCCGTTTGGGGACTCAGATCGCGGCCGTAAGTACCAATATGAATGCCGGTAAGCACCGCTTCGTAGTATCCAATTTCAGACAAGCGATGCAATTCATCCATCACCAACTGAGGCAAGAGACTGCGGTTTTTCCCGCGCGCAAAGGGAATCACACAGTAACTGCACATCTGATTGCAGCCATCCTGAATTTTTAAAAGGGCCCTTGTATTTTTTGAATAGGAAGAGAAATCGGAGCTAAAAATGGCTTCTTCTTGAAAAATATCTTCAACCATAATTTCAGGGACTAAGGGTTTTGATTGTTTCAGCAAGTCCAAGATCGATTTTTTTTGAGTATTGCCCACCACAAAAGCAACGCCCTCCACACCCGCTAAGGCTTTGGGATTTACTTGGGCAGAACAGCCCGTCACCAAGATACAAGCCTCCGGATTTTGTCGATGCAGCCGACGAATGAGATAGCGCGCTTCTTGATCGGCATTGTTAGTGACCGTGCAGGTATTGAGGATATAGGCATCCGCAGGCTCTTTCGTATCCACCAGACGCCAGCCTTCACGCGCCAGCATGCCTTCCAAAATAGCCGAATCGGCTTGGTTGGCTCGGCAACCCATGGTGAAAATGGCGACGGTTTTCATAACCCCCTCTCTATCCAGCCCCCCCCCAACACTTCGTCCCCCCGATAAAACACCAAGGCCTGTCCCGGCGTAATCGCACGTTGCGCTTCTTTGAAATTTATCTGGTAATCCCCATTCTCCAAGGCTTGAATCTGGCAATCCGCTGGCTCAGTCCGATAACGAATTTTTGCACTCATCCACTCTTCCAACGCTGGCGTAGAGCCTATCCAGCCTACTTTGGAAGCTAACAAGGAATTCTGATACAAGGCTCTATCTTCCGCTAAAGTAATTTGGTTCGTTTCAGGATTAATTTTTTGGACGTAAAATCTTTTTCCCATCGAAAGATTTATTCCTCGACGTTGGCCAATCGTATATTTGTGGATGCCCTCATGCTTGCCAATCACTTTACCCGAGAGATCGATATAATCCCCTGGTGGAGGATGTCGCCCCTCGGCTATATAGGAATCTAGAAAAGCCCCTGGATCATCGTTGGGCACAAAGCAGATCTCCATGCTTTCGGGTTTGTCTTTGGTCTTCAAATTGTATTCGCGTGCGATTTCCCGAACTTGAGGCTTGGTCAGATGCCCTACGGGAAACATCATTTTTGAGAGTTCTTTTTGACCTAAAGAGAAAAGGAAATAACTTTGATCTTTTTTGGAATCTAGCCCACGGAGCAGCTGGTAATTTTCGCCCGTTTTTTGAATGCGTGCATAATGACCCGTCGCTACAGATTGCGCCCCCATTTCCTCAGCCTTTGCCAAAAGCGCATCAAATTTGATGTCCCGATTGCAGAGCACACAGGGGTTGGGAGTGCGCCCTCTCAGATATTCGGAGGCAAAAACATCCACCACTTTTTCATTAAATTGTTCTTTAAAATTTAGGGCGTAAAAGGGAATCTCCAAGGCATCACACACACGCCTGGCATCATTAAAATCTTCCAGCGAACAGCAACCGCTGACTTTGAGAGATGGATCCATCGGCATCTCCCGCAGCTTCATCGACACTCCAATCACTTCATGACCTTGTTGCTTTAAGAGCAAAGCAGCCACAGACGAATCCACTCCACCACTCATGGCACACAGAACTTTCATGGCTGATTCAACTTTTCGATATATTCACAACCGGGAAGCTTGCTTGCACTCTGCAACTCCTGACAGTGCATTTTTTCGATAGTTTTAATACAATTCACATTTTCATCTTGGGTCACTTCAACTTTTTTATTTTTGGGCAAGCGATCATAGGCCTGGGTAAACGCCTCTTGAGTTTCTTTCAAACACTCTCCTGCAGGAAGTTTTTCTTTGGAACATTCATCTGTCCTCTTACATAAAACTTCTGCCGTGCTTTTGGCAACCTCTGCAAAAGGAATGGATTGGGTAGTTGCAGGGGAAGGCATTGTTTCTTGAGTTTTTGTTTTCTCTTTGGCTTGCAGGCTAAAAAGTGAGAAATTTAAAAAAATAACTAGCAATAAGCACGCGATAGTTTTCATATTTTAACGATCCTCCCGAACAGTTAACACTCCCAGTCCCCTCGCTGAAAGTCTCATTGATTTACAAAAAACACCGCATAAGCACAACCCAAAATTCCTGCTTTATTTTTAAGCTGCGATGGATAAACCCTCATCTTTTTAAAACTCGTCTGATAAAGATGTTGCTGCATTCCCTGTTTCATTGCCTTTTCAAAAACCGCAAAAGCCTCTGAGATGCCTCCTCCGAGGATAATATTTTCAATGCCCAAAACATTCATTAAAGAGGCAAGACCTAGCCCCAAAGAATTTCCAAATTGCTTCCAGACTTCAAGCGCAGCCTTATCCTTTTTCATCGCCCTTAAATAAAGTTCTTGAGGACCTGGGAAAGGAGCTTTTGAAACCCTTCTCCATGCCTCCTGTAGGCCGACGAGGGAGGCATAACGCTCCAAACAGCCCTGGCCGCCACAGGGACAGCTTCGACCATTTCTATCAATCACCAAATGCCCTAATTCCCCCGCAAAGCCGGAATCTCCCTGCCAGATTCTTTTATTGAGAACAATGCCACCGCCAATGCCGGTCCCCAAAGTGAGGAAGATAAAATTCCTGAGCGCTTTTCCTTTTCCCAGCCAGGCCTCGCCCAGAGCGGCCCTGTTCGCATCGTTATCCATATCAATGGGGAAAGGAATTTTTTTCTGAAGAGCAGCTCGTATTTTAAAATTTTTCCATTGAGAGAAATGCGGCGATTGATAGACGATGCCTTTTTGAGCATTCACAATTCCAGGAACCCCCAAGCCCAGGCCTAGAATCTGAAGTTTTTTTTCAGCACAGAAATTTCTTAAGGCCTCGATGATTTCAAAAAGATGTTTGAGAAACTTCGTGTTGGTATCTTTCGGACCAGAGCTAAAGGACTGTTCAAAAAGAATGCAACCTTTGAGATCCACACAGGCGGCCTTTATAAAGCTCCCTCCAATATCCAAAGCTAAGGCAACAGATTTCATTTACACTCCATGAGAGGCTTTGCTCACTGCAAATATAATAAAAAACACAAGCAGGATAATTCCAAAAAAGAACAAGAGGCTAAACAGACACATGAAGATAATTGGAAATAATATGGCCGCCAAGGCTTGTCCTGAACTGGCTGACTGCAATTTTCTAAACCCATTATACAGAATCACCAGCTGCCAAATTAGAGTCACGAAACTGCCCACGAAAGGGATTATCTGCAAAACCTGAGGCCCTTGCGAATAGCACAAGGCCCTGAAAGTAGCGACAAAGCCATTGGGGCTGGCGCCCAAGGCCCACAAACAGAGGTGATAAATTGCTGCATTCAAAATGAGCTGGATAAAACAAAATAGGGGAGCAGCCACCAGCGAAGCCAAGGCCATGAAGAAATAAAAACCTACACTCAAACCCAGTTCAGAAGAGGGAAGCTGAAAAAAACTTCCTAGCATCGAAAAAAAACTTTGAAAAATAAACTGGTAGGCCAAGGCAAAAAAAGTACCCAGACACATGCAGATCAGGGCGTAGAATAAAGGCTGGTCATAGCTACCCTGAGGAGTTATAGAATCATAAAAACGAGCGGGCTCCAGCATGCTTTGCTTTACGGTTTCTGTAAAAGCTTTCACGAAACCTGTTTGTTGGCGATTTTCCCACATAATTTATGCCTCAATTTTTAGTGGATTCAAAAAATATTGTTCAAGACAAGCTCCACTTGTCTGTCTCCGAATCGCATCATCTTTTGCGTGTATTACGCAAGTCAGTAGGCGATGAAATCACCATCTCGGATGGGGAATGCAAGCAATATTATTGTGTCCTACAAGAGGCAGACTTGGAGTTCCCCAAGGCCATCCTGAAAATCCTGAAAGTTCATCAAGCAATGAGCCCAAAACCCAGGATACACCTGGTCTGTGCCGTTCTCAAAAATCAACGCATGGATTGGCTGATTGAAAAGGCCACGGAGTTGGGGGTGGATGAAATCACTCCCCTGCTTTCTCAGCATGGCGTGGTGGAATTAAAATCGGAAAAAGACAAAACAAAAAAACAGGAACGTTTTATCGCCTTATCCCAAGCGGCTTTAAAGCAATCTCAAAATTTACATTTACCTCAAATAAATGAAGTTTTGAGTTTTCAGGAATATCTGAAAAAAATTGAAGCCGATAATCCTAAAATCCTCCAAGCCCTACTTCACCCCTATAACAGCTTGGCTTTATCGGAGTTAGAAACCGATTTTTCAAAGGATCAAGCCGAAGAATGCTTGCTGCTCATTGGTCCAGAAGGGGGCTTCAGTGAAGTTGAAGTAAAAATGGCTCACTCAAAAGGCTTTAAAAGTTATTCGCTGGGAAAAAATATTTTGAGGGGGGAGACGGCTGGGATTTATGCTTTATCGCTTCTCTCTTTTTGGAGGACTAAAAGGTCTTCGTAATTACAACTCTTCCTGAATAACCACTTTACTCTGTCCAAGTTTCTTTGCCTTTTTTAGCCCTTGATCAGCAAGCTCCATGAGGGCTTCAACATTATGATGGGGCAGCAGAGAAGAAAGTCCGCAGCTAAAAGATGCAGTAAACTCCGTTCTATTCATCCGGAATAAAATCGATTGGAAACCTTGCGCAATTTCCTCAAATATTTTCAGCAATTTTTCTGCTTCTGTTTCTGGAAGCAGGACGCAAAATTCATCGCCTCCCACTCGCCCCACAATATCACTTCTTCTAAGTTTTTTTTCTAATAAATAGGCCAACTCCGTAATCACTTCATCGCCTACCGCATGACCATGGGCCTCATTGATTAAGCTCAAATGATCGATGTCTATTTTTGCGAGTGTAAGTTTTATGTTATGGCGTCTCGCTCTTATTATTTCCTGTTCTGCTCTCTCCAGAAAGACCTTGAAATTAAGCAGGCCCGTCAGGGCATCGGTGCTAAACAATTGGCCTAATCGAGCGAACCTTTGAAGTCTGCGTTTAAGCACCAAAAGCAGCTCAGTAGAATCAATATTTTTTTGCAGGATATCTTCGCCTGCCTGACGAAGAAACTCTATCCGTTTTGGGGAGTCCTTTTCAGAAGAAAGGAAAACAATGGGAATTCTTTCGAAAGATGGCACTTGCCTGATCACTGCGGCCAACTCTTCGCCTTGCATCTTGGGCAGGCACAGATTGATAAGAATCAAATCGGGAGAGTGTTCAGAAATTTTATCCATGACACAAGTGGGATCTGGCACCTGAAATATTTTAATAGCTTCCTGCTCAAAAAGAATATTGCATTTTCGGACAAGCAGTTCATCCTCGGGCACGACAAGAACTTTCCAAAAAGATTTTATTTGTTCCTTATAGAGCATCTGATCGATGACATCGATAACTCCCCAAAGGGGTGTGGTCTTGCATAAAAAGCAGTTTGCTCCAGCCCGAACGGCCTCCAGCCTGCTTTCGAAACTGCTGTCTGAAGAATGAAAAATGAGCGGACAAGAAAACTCCTGGGAGAGCCTGATTTGCTTTAGGACCTCAGCCCCCGCGAATCGTTTGCCATGAAAGGACATATCCATCAAAATAAGATCCGGCCTTGTTTTGACGAGAACTTCTTCCAGTGGCTCAAGTGCTGTAAGCACAGTACATAAAAAGCCCGCGGCCTCTAATTGCAAGGCAAGATGTTCTGCATAGATAGAATCGTCTTCTACGATAAGAATTTTTTTCTGTGGCTCCAGATGCCTTTTTCCTGGTGAAATTTGATGTTCTAACATCAGCTCGATACTTCCACTTTTGGAGTACAGTGTTTGGCTCTTCAAATCATCCACCAGGCCACTTAAAATATTTATTTTATTTTCATCCAACAATTCTTTGTGTTCAGAAAAATCTGAAATAAGAATCTGTAAACGGTTGGCTATCTGACTCACTTTAGGCAAACCAAAGGTTGTGGCTGATCCGGCAAGCTTGTGGGTAGTATTATAAAACAAGGCCCAGTCCTGATTTGAAGACAAGTGCTGGCTGATTTTTTCCAGGCATTGATCAAGGATTTCCAGTTTTTCCGGAAGTTTGGAGAAATAAGTTTCGTGAAGCAATTTTATTTTTTTTTGGTATTCGGCTAAATGGATTTCCATATATTTTCTACTTCCCCCGCAAGGGTCATGGGGTCAAAGGGTTTTGAAATCACACCCACAGCTCCCATCTTTTTATAAGCTTCTATTTCCTCAGGCTGAACTTTTGCGGTCATGAAAATTACAGGAATTTGCTGCGTAGAGGGAATAAGACCCAAGGCCTTCAGCGCCGATGGCCCATCCATGCCAGGCATCATCACATCCATAATAATCAGGTCGGGATTTTGCTCTGCAGCCTCTTTAAGAGCCGCTGGCCCACTTGAACAACTAATCACTTCATAAGGTCCAACTCTGAGCGCCATTTCACCCAGAATCCGGATGTCATCGTCGTCTTCTACGTAAAGGATTTTTTCTAACTCAACAGTATTCATACGCATAATACACACGAACTCCAATTAGTGGAAAACCCCCTGGGTCTTTCGGCCCAGGGGTGGGAGGGTAAGGAAAGGAGGCTATTTAATAACAACCCGTCTACTCAGATCTATCTTGAAACTCTACTAATACATGACAGCAAAATAGCGGCCATTTTAGCTTTCCTGTGCCCTGCCAGGCAAGCATCTGAAATCGCTGGCAATAGTCTCGTTGCCCTCTTTTTTTGGTTTGAACCACAAATCTACAAATACATTTTATGTAGGATTTTGTAGGAGGCTGTTCTAGGCCTGATTGTCATCCTTCGAACATTCCAGGCCAGGCAAATCAAAATAAAATGTGGCGCCTGCACCCGGAATGGATTCAAAACCTATTTTTCCTCCGTGCTTTTCAACAATTTTCTTGCAAATATTCAGACCCAATCCCGTGCCACCTTTCTGTTTTGTACTAGAGGAATCGGCTTGGGCAAATTTCCCAAAAATTTTGGTTTTAAAATTTTCCGGGATTCCTTTGCCTTTATCCATAACCGAAACCCGTATATTTGAACCGTGTCGGGATACTGAAATCAACACGATATCGCCCTTCGATGAAAACTTGACCGCGTTTGAGATAAGATTTGTCAGCACCTGAGTCATACGATCGACATCGATAGAGGCAAAGGCAGATTCACTGGTCTCGTTTATTTTAAGCAACACAGCGTATTGGGAGGCATAATCTTCATTGGCCTTCACAGAATTTTTTATCACTTCATTGAGGTCACATATTTTCAAATGAAAATCTATTTTCCCCGATTCAATTTTTTCAATATCGAGAATGTCATTAATCATTCGCACCAGGCGCTCACAATTGCTGAGAGCAATTTGAACAAGCGGCTTGGCTTTGTCGGGCATATCTCCAACTGCTCCACCAGAAATAAGGCCCAAGGATCCCCGAATAGAAGTGAGCGGCGTGCGAAGTTCATGACTCACAGTGGCGATAAACTCATTTTTCATCTGTTCAACTTTTTTACGGTCGGTGATATCAAACACAGTCCCACTCATTAAAACGGCTTCATTTTTTTCGTTTCTTTTCACTTCACCTTGCAGCAGAACATGGCGCAGCTCCCCATTGGGCCTCACAATGCTGCTTTCAATATGACAGGGGAGATTGTCCTCCAAAGCACTTCGAAATGCAGAAAGCACCTTTTGCCTTTTATCGACAGGAATGGCATTCATAAAAGTTTCGTGGTGGGCTTGTATGGTTTTGGGTTCGTAGCCAAAAATTCTAAATTGTTCATCCGACCAGATTTCGGTATTATTTTTGATATCCCATTGCCAGGAACCCAGATGCGCCATTCGCTGGGCATCATTGGCCGTTTGCTCCAAAGCCTTTTGCTGACTGATATCGGTACAGCCACCAATATACCCTAAAAATTCCCCTTTCTGATTAAAGCGGGGGATTCCTGTGTCGATCAGCCAACGATAGACTCCCTCTTTATTTTTTAATCGATATTCTATCGAAAATGGTTTTTTTTCATCAAAACTGGCGGAATAAGTTTTAAAATAAAACTTCAAATCCTCAGGATGCAACCCTGTAGCCCAAGCATCGCCAATTTCCTGTTCAAGGCTGCGCCCGGTAAAATTCAGCCAGGTTTTATTAAAGTAAAAATGTTTTTTATCGGGACCCGCCATCCAGATTAAAACGGGGACCGAATCGGCTAAAAGACGGAACCTTTCTTCACTTTCTTTCAGAATAAGCTCGTTATTTTTTCTTTCAGTAATATCGATGATGGAGGCCAAAATGAAGGAGCCTTCATTCATTTGCAGGGGATTTAATCCAATTTCCACCGGAAATTCTTTGCCATTTTTATGCAGGGCAAAAAGATCCCGACCTACTCCCATGGGACGAGTCAAAGGAGTGATAAAATGATTGTCCACTTGCCCCTGGTGACGAGATCGAAAAGACTGGGGAATAAGGATTTCCAATTTTTGACCCAAAAGTTCCTGACGCTCATAGCCAAATATTTTTTCTGTCTGAGTATTGATCAAAACTATATTTTGGTTTTTATCGACCATCACCATGGCACAAGGTGCGGCTTCAACCACCTTTTGAAATCGCTCTTCTTCAATTGCCGGTATTTTGCTGTCTGTTTCTTTCATTGTGGAAGCCTATTTTTTGTAATCAATTCCATATTTGGCAAGCCTGCGATAAACTGTATCTCTCCCCACCCCCAAAATATTTGCCATGCGCGTAATGCTACCCCCCGATGCCTGAATGGCATCCAAAAGTTTTTGATGTTCCAATTCTTTGAGTGAAGTGAGCGCCGCCCTTGTTTTTTTAACTGTTTCATTTTTTTTGAGGAGGACAATATCTTCTGCATTCAACTCCACTCCCCTTGCAGCATGAAAAGCCCGCTGGAGCACGTTCTCCAATTCTCGGATATTTCCCGGCCAATTGTACTCCTGCATTTTGCGAAGCGCTTCGGCACTGAGAAGAAGAATGGATTTGTTAAATTGATGTGAAAGTTTTTGAAGATATATTTCTGCGAGCGAAAGAATCTCCTCCTTACGTTCTCTCAAGGGGGGGAGGTAGAGAGGATATACATTTAAACGGTAATACAAATCTTCTCGAAAATGCGAAAGCCGAATGGCTTCTTCAAGATTTTTATTGGTGGCAGCTAAAAAGCGAATATTGGCCTTGATCGTCTTGTTACTTCCCAGCTTTTCAAATTCACGACTTTCTAACACCCTCAACAGCTTGGCCTGAAACGACATCGAAATATCACCAATTTCATCCAGAAAAACGCTGCCTCCTTCGGCGAACTCAAGCTTCCCTTCAACCTCTTTGTCGGCACCGGTAAAGGCCCCTTTGTTATGGCCAAATATTTCGCTTTCGATGAGATGCTCGGGAATAGAAGGGCAATTCACATGCACAAAGGGAGCTTTATTTCGGTGACTGTATTCATGAATTTTTTTGGCAAGAAAAGTTTTTCCCGTCCCTGTTTCGCCATAAATCATGAGGGGGACATCCGAGTGAATCACTCCCGCGATTTGCTTCCAGAGATATCCCATCACCTCACTTTTTTGAAAGGGCCCTTCAATATCCTGGAAGCTGCTCCCCGCATCTTTTGCAGCATCCTTGTTTTTTATCTCGAGCAAGTCCTGAATTTTTTCGGCCAACTTTTCAATATCCACAGGTTTCTGAATATAATCGCTGGCTCCCCTCTTAAGAGCCCTCACTACAGTCTGAACTTCGGCAAAAGAACTGGTCACAATTATAGGCAGCAGGGGATTTTTGTTCTTAATATGGCGGATAAGATCAATGCCATCTCCATCGGGTAATTGAATGTCCAGAAGCACCAAATCGAATTCATGGTTTTGAATAAGCTTTAGTGCCTCTTTGCTGTTATAAGCGATGGAGACGGGATAATCTTTTGATTGAAGATACAAGGAAATATAGGAAGACAATTCTTCATCGTCTTCAATGAGTAGAAGATTTTTTTTTACTCTCATGGAATTCTACTTTTCGGTGCCAGGCAAGAAGTCTATTTTTAATTTTTTCTTCATCCCATCACTTCTCCGTCACCGTCACCTTATTGATAACATCCCCCACTTGAATTTTCTTCACCACCTCCATCCCTGAAATTGTTTTTCCAAATACCGTGTACTGATTGTCCAAGGCAGGTGTAGGCGCCAAGGTGATATAAAATTGAGAACCACTGGAACGTCTTTCAGGATTTATTTGATCACCCGTTCGGGCCCAGGCCAAGGCGCCTTCTTCATGCAAAAGGCCATTGGTAGTTTCGCCCTTCACGGTATATCCAGGGCCACCTGTTCCGTTGCCTGCAGGATCTCCGCCTTGAATGACAAAGCCAGGCACCACGCGATGAAAGGTTAAGCCCTCGTAAAAACCAGCCTTTGCCAGGTAGACAAAATTATTGACGGACCAAGGGGCTTTTTCGGCATTTAAAGAAAGGTGGATATCTCCCTTGCTGGTAGCAAGAGTCGCCTCATAATGTTTTGCGGCGTCAATAGTGAGTTCTTTGGGTTCGGTTACGGCGATTTTTTCGGTCACTTTTACTTCTTTGCTAGAAGGCATACAGGCTCCTGTGAATGAAAGAATAAGTAAGAGAGTTAATAAGTTTTTTTTCATATGTAAGTCGCCTCCCCTTTTGCCATAACGCCCCCTAACCCCCTCTTAGCTTAAGAGGGGGAAATGTTTTTACTTTTGCAGCATCACCTCAACCACTTCCTTTACCGATTCGGAAAGACCTTGCAAGTCATATCCACCTTCGAGGGAATAAAGCACAGGAATGTTTCCGCATTTTATTTTCATTTTTGTGATGGATTCCGCCATCGCTCGAAAGCCCTTTGTACTCACTTCCATCCCTCCTAGAGGATCCCGTTGATGGGCATCAAAACCTGCTGAGACAATCAAGAGATCTGGTTTGTAATTCAGGAGGGCTGGCTCAACTTGATTTTGAATATTTTGCAGGTATTCCTTATCCCCACAACCCGCAGGCAGTGGAAGGTTGAGCGTATAACCCTCGCCTGCTCCTTGGCCCTTTTCAGAAGCAGCACCCGTGCCAGGATAAAACGGATATTGATGGAGTGAGAGATAAAACACATCTGCACGATCTTCAAAAACATGCTGAGTGCCATTGCCGTGATGCACATCAAAATCGTAGATGAAAACTTTTTTAAGATTTTTTTTCTTCAACGCATATTCCGCCGCAATCGCCACATTATTAAATAAACAGAAACCCATCGCCCGATGCGCTTCTGCGTGGTGTCCGGGGGGACGCGGAAAACAAAAGGCCTGTTCAATGTTTCCTTCGAGCAATTCATCCAAGGCCGTTAACAATCCCCCCACCGCAGACTCCGCCGCTAAAAAAGATTTTTCTGAGGCATGGGTATCGGCATCCAGATAAGTAGATTCGCGGTATTGAGTGGCCTCGATTTGTTTAAAAAGTTGCGGAGTATGAATGAGTTGGATTTCTTCTGGGGTAGCTCTTCGGGGCTCGAGTTTTTTGGTTTTGCTTTCTAAGCCACTATTTTTCAGCATTGCAGAAATGGCTTTTAAGCGCTGAGGAGACTCGGGATGCAAGGCACCGGTGAGGTGTTCTAAGTAAAGAGGGTCTTGAACAAGGGCAATTTTATTCATGACAGAAAAACCTTTTTATGATTTCCGAGATTCTCACATTAAAACTTATAATAGAGGATGAATATGCCACTGATTCTTTTTAATCAAGATGGGCCTATAGGAAAAATCACCTTAAACAATCCCGAACAACTCAATGCGATCACGCCAGAAATGGGAGACGAACTCAAAGCGCTTATCCCTCAGCTGAATCAGAAGAAAGAACTCCGCGTCGTGCTTGTGACAGGCACTGGCAAAGCTTTTTCTGCCGGTGGAAATCTGCAATTTATTTTGGATCGTACGAAGAGAACCCCGGAGCAAAATAAACAAGACATGATCGAATTTTATTCCAAATTTTTATCGGTGAGAAATTTGGAAGTCCCCAGCATTGCCATGATCAATGGCCCCAGCATTGGCGCTGGCTTTTGTCTGGCCCTCGCTTGCGACATTCGTTATTCCTCGGACCAAGCCAAAATGGGAGTTAATTTTGCAAAGTTAGGTTTATCTTCGGGAATGGGTGGGCTTTATTTCGTCACCAAATTACTAGGCCCCGCCAAGGCCGCCGATCTCTTCTTTAGCGGACGGACATTAGAAGCTTCTGAAGCTTTTCAGATGGGCTTATTGAACAGAATCTGCAGCCCTGAAAATCTGGAAAAAGAAACTCTGGCTTTTGCAAATCTAATCGCCACCAACGCACCTCTTCCTCTCAAGATTATGAAGAAAGGCCTTCAAAAGGCGGTAAATTGGACTTTAGAGGAAGTGTTTGATTACGAGTCTAGTGGACAAGCCCAGTGTTTCCCCACGGAAGATTTGAAAGAAGGTGTAAGAGCGATTCAAGAAAAACGGAGGCCGGGGTTTAAGGGAAATTGATTCAACCACTGTCGACTAGAAGTCAACAGACGCCACTTGGATTAGAAATCCCCTCCACCTTGAGGGGGGAGGGTTAGGGAGGGGGTGACATTTGATTCAATTTGATTCCATCAATATCACCCTCACCCTGCCCTCTCCCCTCGAAGGGAGAGGGGAAACACTGAAGTGATCGCCTGAAAGTGAGCGAAGTCACCTTCCCAAATTGAGGCCTTATTCCCTATCCAACTCCGATGGATCAAACTGCTTTCCCACCCACCCTTCGACTTCTTCTGTGTAAACACCTGCTTCTTTATAAACCACTAAAGCAGGTTGTATCTCAATTTCCCCTTGCACACTCAATTTTAATTCCACCATAAAATGATTAGCTTTTTGATGGACAAAGGGATGTACCATTTGGAGTCTGGAAATTTTTAGCCCCTGCTTCCCGGTTTCTTGAATGAATTCTTCAAGTCGCAGCGTCGGATAAATCAAACAAAATCGGCCTTTGCGGGCCATCAATTGTTTTCCAGTAATAAGCAGATCTTTCAAACTTCCTTTCACCTCGTGCTTGGCAATAATTTTTTGAGTATGACTGGAAAGTCTTCCGCTCCCTGATTTTCGGTAAGGAGGATTGGACAAAATTAAATCAAAACGCTCTGACTTCAGCTGCTTTGCCACTCTTTTCCAATTGTCGCAAATCAGGCGAAAAGAATTTTGCAGCTGAAGCTCTTCAATATTTTGCTGTGCAAATCGTGCAAGCTCTTCCTGTACTTCGACTCCCACTACTTCACTAGCTTTTCCCCAAATTAAGGCCAGGATACCGAGAATTCCCACTCCACAACCGAGGTCACAGACCCTTTCATTTTTTTTGAATTTTGCAAATTTGGAGAGAAGTAATGAATCGATATTGTAGCGGTAACCTTTTGTTGGTTGATGGAGGGTGACTTGAAACATCTAAATTCCCTTACTCAAATCTCTCACATCTTTTATTTCTGAAATCAATTTCATCACATGTTTTTTAATTCCCTCATTCACTGTAGAATGCAGTGCCCCGCAACCTGCACAGGCACCAATCATTTTAATATTTACAACACCTTCGTGGACTGAAAGAATTTTTAAATCTCCCCCATCTTTTTTAAGCCCTGGACGAATATCTCTGTCGATAATTTCTACCACTTTTGCGATGAGCTCTCTATTTTCACCTTCGATTTCTTCTTCGTTTGTGATCTCTGCCTTCGGCGCTTCCAGTTTTCCGCTATATCCAGCCATTCCACCCAAGGCATTAAACACCAGTTGAAAACCTTCGCGGGCCAGTTGTTGAGCCACGCTCACCCCGGTGTTGCCATTGGTGCAAATCGTGAGGATGGGCTGTTTTTTACTGGGAAATTCATGCAGTCGCAACAGCACTTGCTCGGCAGGGATATGCTTGGCATTGGGGATATGACCTGCATTCCAGCCTGTATCGGAGCGAACATCCAGCACCAACAACTCGGGATGCTGTTCTATAAACTCAAGCACATTTTCTTTGGGGATTTCAGAATAGCCCAATCCCGAAAGGATGGCCTCCGGACTCACCGGATAACCACTGACCATGGCCGCAACTTGTTGACGCAGAGATCTTAAATTTTGCTCGTAACTTTCTTGGATGTTTTTAATTTTTTTTTGGAGTGAAGCAATTTGTGTTTCTAATTGTTCAATTTGTTTTTTTGAGCTGAACATGAGATTTCCCCCTCTTAAGCTAAGAGGGGGTCAGGGGGCGTTATGGCAATTTTATGCAAGTGGACCATAACCCCTCCTAACCTCCCCTTAGCTTAAGGGGAGGGACTTTATGCAGTTTCCAAAACCACCGGACAATGATCCGACCCTAAAACCTCGTGTTGATAATAAGATTTTTTCACCTGCGAAACAAAGTTTTCACTTACAAAAAAATAATCAATCCTCCAACCCACATTTTTTTTTCGTGCAGCGGCCCGATAAGACCACCAGGAATAATGTCCGGGGTTTGGATTAAGCTTTCTGAAAATATCCACATAACCATCAAGCAGCAGCTTATCGATCCACGCTCTTTCCTGCGGAAGAAACCCTGTGTTCTCCTGATTTTCCTTGGGACGTGCCAAATCAATCTCCTGGTGAGCGGTGTTGAAATCTCCACAAAGCAGAACGGGTTTGGAAGCCTTGAGTTTATTTGCTAGAGCGAGGACGGCATCGCTGTACTCCAATTTAAAGGACACGCGGGAAAGATCATCTCGACCATTCGGATAGTAACTATTGATGAGAAAAAAATTTTCATACTCGGCAATAATAGTTCTTCCCTCGTCGTCAAAATGAGGAATCCCCAGGCTGAGCTGCACCTCAATGGGTTTTTGCTTGGTAAAGAGAGCCACCCCGCTATAGCCAGGGCGCTGGGCGGGATTCCAATAGGAATGATAACCCGGGAATTCCTTGAGGAGCGGGGTGAGTTGTTCTGTTTTACATTTAATTTCCTGAAGTCCCAGGATATCAGGATCTGTTTGAGCAAGCCAATCGTGAAAGCCCTTGGTGGCTACAGCGCGGAGTCCATTTACATTCCAGCTAATCAGTTTCATGAGGGGTTGATAAAAGATCGATCAAACGGTCTTTCTGTTTTTTGGCATCTTGATAACCGAGCTCAACCAGATCTTGTATATACTCTTTGGAAAAAGTCAGATAGCTGAGCAGCTCTAGAGAATCTGTGGCATTGACGTCAAGTACTCTCAAGAGCAATTGTTCCATCGCCGAAAGCTTGTAAACCCCTTTTGAAAGCTTGGTGTACCATTGCTCGAAAATATTGCTGATAAAAGTGGAAGGTAAAATTTCAACGACATTAATTTTTTTAAGCCCGCGCTTGGCAATGTCGACGGTCCTTCTTTCTTTGGAAAGCATTCTGTTGATTTTTGTCAGATAATCTTTTCCGTAAACTTTTTCACTCCATTCTATCACTTTATTAATGCGATCCATCTGCTCCAGGTCGTATTGGACACGATCCAGAAAAATCATGTTCATCACTCGTCCTGCAAGTTGGGCAATCGTGGGAGGCGTTTTCATTTCAACATCATCGTAGGCACGAATCTCTTGTTCGGTGGCCTTGTGTCTCAGCCCCACCATGATGATGCCCGAGGCATTCAATTGAATCGCGGGAGACATGGGCGCAAAAAGACGCAAGCCGCCATCGGTGTAATAGGTTTTTCCAATTTTAATAGTGGGAAAGATGACAGGAATAGCGGCCGAGGCAATGACATGTTCGGCCTGAAAATTCACCTCATGAACCCGATATTCTCCGGTGTAGTTGATTTCGGGTTTCTTTTTGATAAAAAGTTCACAGCGTCCACTTTTGGTGTTGGTTGCCGTCACGGTAAGGGCATCCACTGTGCCTTTTAAAACATTCTTATTGAGCTGGGCCCAGGGGATATTTTTTTTGAGATATTCACGCAGGGGATTAGTATCTAAAATGTAATTAAAATGATGGGATGAGCTTTTTTTGGAGCGGAGAGGATTCAGGGCAATGAGATTTCGAAACAAGCCCCCCACAGAAGAGGAAATAAACTGTGCGGCTGCCGAAAAACTTCGATTGTAGACATCTTCCGGCTTTAAGTTTGACCAGAATTCCCGAATAATTTTGCCTTGAAGCTCAGGATCGTGAGCAAAAGCGGCTACGGCGGCGGCATTGATGGCTCCTGCTGAAGAACCCGAGATGATCTCAAAGGCCCTGGAACTGACTGTTTTAGGCAGGCCTGTACGAATATAATTAATCACACCGGCTTCATAGGCCCCCCGAGCACCGCCCCCTGATAGAACCAAAGCAATTTTCCCCATAATTATTTTTTCCTATTCAAATATTTTAAAAGAAGTAGAAGGCTTTAATCAATTACTATTAATAGCTTTTAAGGGAACTCATGAATTCTTTTTATCAATTCTTAACAGAACTTCACTCCAGTGGCGGACTTGAACAGCTTATTCGAACAGGTGGGCCGTGGTTAATCATGTTTATCATTTTTTCAGAAACAGGCTTGCTGGCCGGTTTCTTTTTACCGGGCGATTCTTTGCTGGTGACCGCCGGCTATCTCACCACAAAAAGTTTTGGATACCACCAACCCATTTTAGATTTTTATTTACTTAACCTTGGATTAATTGGCGCAGCATTTATTGGGGACCAACTGGGCTACTTTTTAGGGAACAAGACCGGACATAGAATTTTTGCCAAAGCGGACGGACGATTTTTTAAAAAGAAATATGCCGAGGATGCCCATGCCTTTTATGAAAGACATGGTGGCAAGGCGGTGGTGATGGCCCGCTTTGTTCCCATCTTCAGAACCTTTGTTCCCTTCATCGCCGGCGTTGCCGAGATGCCCTATAAAAAATTTATTTTATTCAGTATCTTGGGAGCTAGCCTTTGGATTATTTCCTTAACTAGCGTTGGGCATTTTTTGGGTAAAAGCGCCCTGGGAGAAAAAATTCATAGCATCATTTTGTCGGTCGTTTTTATCTCCATTTTACCGATGCTGCTCACGCTGATCAAAAAAGCCCTCCTGGCGCGTCGGGCTAAAATAAAAACTACATTGGGATAGGGGGAAACCAGCACACTATTATCCAAGCAATCGCTCTCCAGACTTGCTGTTAGAGTTCTCATTTCATGATTTCATAAAACTTCTTCAAGGCCTCTTCTATCTTCTCCACATGAGTCCCTCCCGCCTGGGCCATATCAGGTCTACCTCCGCCGGAGCCACCGATAATTTCTGCCAACGGTTTAATGATCTCACCGGCCTTGTATTGGGAACAGAGTTCTTTGGACACACGAACAATGAGGGTCACTTTGCCTTCCATAGCTGCGGACAAGAGCAGCACACCATTTCCCAGCTTTGCCAGAAGCTGATCCGAATAGGCGCGTAAAGAATTAATATCTTCGGCCTCCACTTTTGTGGCCAAAAATTTCGCACCATTTTTTTCACGGATGTCTTGAGCAGTATCCGCTGCAGAGTCTCCTGAAAGCAGCTTCTTGCGAAGAGCTGCAATTTCTTTCTCCATTTTTTTGGTCTGCTCGCTCAGTTTATTTAATTTTTCAGGCAAGTCACTCACCCCTACCTTCAGTTGCTGCGCAAGCTGCTTCAATTGACGCTCCAACTTGCGGCAATACTGGAGGGCGTCTTGTCCCGTCACAGCCTCAATACGACGCACACCGGCGGCGACTGAAGTTTCTTCCACAATTTTAAAGAAGCCAATTTCGCCGGTATGATCGATATGAGTTCCCCCACAAAGTTCAGTTGAAAAATCACCCACGCTCAACACGCGAACTTTGTCTCCATATTTTTCTCCAAACAAGGCCATCGCGCCGGTGGAAATAGCCTCGTCATAAGCCATTTCTTTTTTTGCGACAGGAATACTTTCGCGGATTTTTTGATTCACGATGGATTCAATCTTCTCCACTTGCTCGTCCGTCAGCGGCTCGAAATGACTGAAATCAAATCTCAAGCGATGAGGCGCCACTTGTGACCCCGCCTGACGAACATGATCTCCCAAGACCTGGCGGAGCGCAGCATGCAATAGATGTGTCGCCGTGTGATTGAGTTGAGTCGGTGTACGAAATTTGGCATCCACGCTCAGATGGATAAGGTCCCCCGTTTTCACGAAACCTTGCGTAACTTTTCCAATATGCACCACGTAATCGGGCACGGGTTTTTGGGTATCTTCGATTTGAATCTTAAAATTTCTTCCACTGAGTGTTCCCACATCACCCACTTGTCCCCCCGACTCGCCATAAAAAGGAGTTTGTTCTGCGAGGAGATAAATTTGATCGCCCACTTTTGCTTCGTTGATTTTTTCACCATTGCGAACCATGGCCAACATTTTAGAATCGGCCTCCAAACTTTCATATCCCAAAAATTTTGTGGGAGGAAAATGCTTGGCCAACTCTTGATAAACTTGGGCCACTTTTTCCTGACCTGAACCTCTCCAGGCACGGCGGGCGGATTGTTTCTGGGTCAGCATGGCTTCTTCAAAGCCTTCCATGTCCACGATATAGCCTTCTTCATCGGCGATATTCTGGATGAGATCGACGGGAAAACCAAAGGTGTCGTAAAGTTTAAAGACGATGTCTCCCGCAAAACACTTTTCCCCACTCTGCTTCAGCTTTTGTTTTTCGGCCTCAATCATCTCCAGACCTTTTTCAAGGGTGGTGAGAAAGCGTTCTTCTTCAGCTTTGATTACCGATTCGATAAAGGTTTTGTGTTTAATTAATTCGGGATAGGCCTCGCCCATTTCAGCCACCAAGGTATCGAGCAATTTATAAAAGAAAGGCTGATTCTGCCCCAGCATGCGTCCATGGCGAATGGCACGGCGCATAATACGTCGCAGCACATAACCTCGGCCTTCGTTGGCAGGTTGCACACCGTCACCAATTAAAAAAGCGGTGGCGCGGATATGATCGGCCAATACTCGAATGGAAACCGTCGTGGCTTCATTCACTCCACATTTTTTTCCGACCAACTCTTCTATTCTGGAAATGAGCGGCGTGAACAAATCACATTCATAATTGGAAAGTTTTCCTTGCACCACACAAGCCAGACGCTCCAGGCCCATTCCCGTATCCACACTGGGTTTGGGCAGATCTTCCATAGTGCCATCCGCACTGCGGTTATACTGCATGAAAACCAGATTCCAGATTTCTACCACTTCACCCGAATCGGCGGCCTTCAAAAAGCTCTCTTCAGTCTCTTCAAATTTTACCCGAAAATCATAATGAATTTCGGTACAAGGTCCACAAGGGCCTTCTTCGCCCATACTCCAAAAGTTGTCTTTTTCACCCAGACGAATGATCCTTTTAGGATCTATCCCTATCTCTTTTTCCCACAAAGCTGCCGCTTCATCATCTTCGCGGAAAACCGTGACCCACAAACGATCTTTGGGCAAATTCATCACTTTAGTTAAAAATTCCCAGGCATAATGGATGGCGTCTTTTTTGAAATAATCCCCAAAAGAAAAATTTCCGAGCATCTCAAAAAAGGTATGATGCCGATGAGTACGACCCACGTTTTCCAAATCATTGTGCTTTCCCGAAACACGCATGCATTTTTGGGAGGTAGTTGCCCGCTTGTAACTCGCTTTTTCTAATCCCAAAAAAAGATTCTTAAACTGCACCATGCCGGCATTGGTAAAAAACAAGGTCGGATCATTGCTGGGAATCAGCGAAGAACTTCGCACACGTTGATGATTTTTAGATTCAAAATATTGAAGAAATTTTTCTCGGATTTGTTTGGAATTCATATTTTTTTCAATTTACTCTTCGGAATAAACGGTGTCTCCGGATTTACAATCAACTTTTCTTGAAGCGGTTCGATCCGCACATCCATAATTTCCATGGGAACCACTCCCAAAAGGGGTTCTGCATTACCAGGTAACACAACAGGTTCCACCATCGCCCGTCTATTCTCAAAACGAATCTCTACTGCAGCGACAACCTCCAGACGCATTTCGGAACCATCCGCCAATTCCACTACCCTTTCCTCAATTTTTTCCAAGCCTAGCTGTTCCTTGATATGTTCATTAATGGATAAAGTATAAGCCCCACTGTCGACGAGTATTTTGACTGGAAGCGTTCTGATCTCTTTTTCCTGAATTTTCTTCTTTCGAAAAAGAACCAAATCGTCTCCGGAAGTGAGTTCTATGTCGGCATAAACTAATCCCATAAATGCCTCCTAATTCAACTTCTCTTTCTCTCTCTTCTTTTCCTTGGCTTCTATTTTAGATTCTTCTTTTCCCGCCACAGGGGCTTCGCTTCTGACAATGCCATAATTTTCAAAAACCTGTTTTTCAATTTTAGCCGCGATGCTCGGATTATCTTTTAAAAACTGCTTCGCATTTTCGCGTCCTTGTCCCAAACGTTCTCCCTGGTAGGTAAACCAGGAACCACTTTTTTCGATAATCTCACTGTTGGCCGCCAAATCGAGTAGATCGCCATCCTTGGAAATTCCTTCTCCGTAGATGATATCAAATTCCACTTCTTTAAAAGGAGGAGCCACCTTATTTTTGACAACTTTCACGCGGGTTCGATTTCCCACCATTTGATCCCCTTGTTTGATAGGCCCGATGCGGCGTATATCCAAACGGATGGAGGCATAAAATTTCAGCGCGTTTCCACCGGTAGTCGTTTCCGGATTTCCGAACATGACCCCAATTTTCATGCGAATTTGATTGATGAAGAAAAGCAGGGTTTTACTTTTGGAAACAAGCCCTGTCAGCTTACGTAGGGCCTGACTCATCAAGCGGGCTTGAGCTCCCATCTGTGCGTCACCCATATCGCCTTCGAGTTCTGCCTTGGGAACCAACGCTGCCACGGAGTCGACCACAATGACATCAATGGCATTCGACCGCACGAGGGATTCTGCGATCTCCAGGGCCTGCTCACCGGAATCGGGTTGGGACAGCAGCAGATCTTCTACCTTCACCCCCAGTTTTTTTGCATATTGAATATCAAAGGCATGTTCCGCGTCGATAAAAGCCACAATGCCCCCCTTCTTTTGGGCCTCAGCAATGGCATGCAGGGTGAGTGTGGTTTTACCGCTGGATTCCGGCCCATAAACTTCCACAATGCGCCCCTTGGGAAAGCCCCCTACGCCCAAGGCTAAATCGAGGGAAATAGAACCCGAGGGAATGACCTCCAGGGCCTCCTGCACATAATCTTTATCGCCCATGCGCAAGATAGAACCTTTGCCAAATTGTTTTTCGATGGATTGCAGTGCAAGTGCGATGGCTTTTTCGCGTTCGCTGATATTTTCCATAATGACCCCCCCTAAAGAAATGTCGGATTAAATTTTTACTAAAAGCAGCTCTGGCGAAGTAAGCACAGCCAATCGAGATGTCAAGGCGAGAACTCAATCGCTAATACAGGCTTTTCAGGGAAGCCGGAAACTCTCCCATCCCCCTCCCAGCGCGCGGATAAGCGCAACTGTCAAGTTCATGCGACGACCGATCAATTGAACAGCATTGCGTTTATTTGTGAGCAAAATATTTTCTTCCACAATTACATCAAGATTGGAAACAGTTCCCGCTTTCAGGCGAGCACTTTCGATTTGTAGAGATTTTTCGGCGGCTTTCACGGCGGAATTTTGTTGAGCAATCTCCTGCGAAAGTAAACGCAGTGCCGCGAGATTGTCTTCCACTTCTTTGAAGGCATTCAGCACGGTTTGACGATAGAAGGCCACCGATTCCTCATAGGTGGCATGCGCCTGTCTAACTCCTGCTCGGCGGCGACCGAAATCCAGCAAGGTTTCAACAGCAGACGCGCCTATACTCCAAAAGCTAAGAGGAGAACTCAATAGCCCTGTATATCCCCTCGAAGAGGTTAAAGAGAGGGCAGGGAAATAAGCGGCCCGTGCTTGTCCAATTTGAGCATTGGCCGCCATGACGAGTCTTTCGGCCGAAGCAATATCGGGTCGTCTCTCCAATAATTGAGAAGGAAGTCCTGCTGGAATAGAAGGAGGCTCGCGTTGAATTTGGCTAAGCGGAAGAGAAAAAGTAGAAGGCGACTCGCCAATCAGAACCGCGAGGGCGTGTTCAAATTGAGCCCGTGCTATCCCAAGATCTGTCGCCTGCGCCCGCGTGCTCTCTAATTGCGTTTGAGCCTGGGCGACCTCCAGCTCCGAAGAAATTCCGCCCTGCAATCGTATCTGATTGAGCTTCAAGGCCTCCTGATAATAAGTCACGGAAGAATTCAGAAGGCCGATTTCCATATCCAATTCTTGCAAGGAAAAAAAATCGGTCGCAAGTTCTGCCTGCATGCTGAGCTTCATGCCTTCTAATTGAGCTGCACTCGATTGGGCCCTAGCCTTGGCGCCCTTAAAAGCCGAAGCCGTTTCCCACACATTCGACTCCCAGGAGGCAGTTCCCGATAAGTCAAAGCTATGACTCATATCGCCTCCCGTATTTTTTCGATTGAGTGCAGGTTGTATCGTGACCGTCGGTAAAAATACCGCTCGGGCACCACTCACCAAGGCACGGGCCTGACGATACCGCGCCTCCGCTTGTTTCACATTCTGATTGCCACTGGCAATTTTCTGTTCCAGCTCATTCAATTGAGCATCCCCAAAAAGTTCCCACCAGGGTCCGCAGGCCAAAAGATCGCTGGGAATCGCCATTTTCCATTGCTTCGCTTCCTCGGGAGTAGCCTGTTCTTTAAAGGCAGGAGCCGTTTCGACTGTAGGGCGGATATAACGAGGAGCTAAGCAGGCGCCTAGGTTTGCCGCCAAGGCCAGCACAAATAATTTTAAAATTATTTTTTGGGTGGGGATGAAATTCTGCATGATATTCTTCTTCCTATTTATTTTTTACACCCTCTTAAAACGCCTCTGAATTCGAACTCGAAGTTGTTCAACCCTAATTCGTAACCGTTCCATATAAAGGTAAACCACCGGCGTCGTAAAGAGGGTAAGCATTTGACTGACAATTAATCCCCCCACGATGGCAATGCCCAGGGGGCGTCTCAATTCCGAACCGGTTCCTGTCCCCAAGGCCAGCGGTAAGGCCCCGAGTAAGGCAGCCAGAGTCGTCATCATGATAGGTCTGAAACGCAGCAAACAGGCTTCGTAGATGGCTTCTTGGGAACTTTTCTTTTCTTGCCTCTCGGCCTCCAAGGCAAAATCGATCATCAGGATGGCGTTTTTCTTGACGATCCCAATCAACAAAATAATTCCAATCAAGGCGATTACACTCAATTCCATCCGGCAAATCAGTAGTGCCAACAAGGCCCCTACCCCTGCGGAGGGAAGCGTGGAAAGAATGGTAACAGGATGAATGTAACTCTCGTAGAGAACCCCCAACACAATATACACGGCAAGCAGGGCACTCAAAATCAACAGCGATTGATTGGCTAAAGAATCCTGAAAGGCCTGAGCCGTTCCTGAAAATTTTCCGGAAATCACCGCCGGCATTCGAATTTCATCGGTCGCCCTGTGAATGGCTTCTACTGCTTCCCCCAGAGAAATGCCTTCCGGTAAATTAAAAGAAAAGGTCGTGGAAGGAAGTTGCCCCTGATGATTAACCACCAACGGAGTTTTGGCCGGTTCGAAACGCGCAAAGGCGGCCATAGGCACATCGTTACCCGTAGGAGTGTGCACAAAGAGTGTTTTTAATATCTCCGGATTTTGCCAATAGACAGGTGCAACTTCGAGCACCACATGATACTGATTGAGAGGCGTGTACATCGTGGAAGCCTGCCTTTGACCAAAGGCGCTATACAGGGCATCGTCAATATTTTGCAGCGTCAAACCCAAGCGAGACGCCGTGTCGCGATCAATCGAAAGCATCATTTGCTGACCATTATTTTGCTGGTCGGAATTCAAATCGACCATTTGTGTCAGGGTGCGCAACTTTTTCAAAACAAGAGGGGACCAGGTGTTGAGGAGATCCGAATCCTGACTCTGCAGGGTAAATTGATATTGGGCATTGCTGGATCGACCTCCCACACGAATATCTTGAACCATCTGCATGAATAGCGTTGCCCCCGGCACATTTGCAGTCTTTTGGCGAATACGGGCGATCACCGCTTCCGCTGAAATTTTACGTTCTCCAAGATCTTTCAACGCAATGAACATCCGGCCTGTATTGCTTCCTCCGGACCCTCCTGTAAAGGCAACAATATTTGCAATCGCAGGATCCTCCATGATTATCTTTACAAATTGCGCCAGCTTCTGTTTCATCCACTGAAAGGAAATACTTTGTTCGGCTTGAATCGATCCGGTTAAGCGCCCTGTATCCTGCTGAGGGAAAAACCCCTTGGGCACTTCAATAAAAAGTAAAACATTAATGAAAATTGTAATTCCCAGAACAACGAGTGTCAGTGCCTGATGATGCAACACCTTTCGCAAGGCCGACGCATAGGCCTCATGAATACGCTGAAATAATCTCTCGCTCCATTGATAAAGTTTCCCCTGCTGCTCCACACTTTCATGTTTTAAAAATCGGGCAGACATCATGGGGGTAACAATGAGAGAAATCAGCAGAGAAACGACGATGGCTACCGAAAGAGTCACCGCAAACTCGCGAAAAAGGCGTCCCACAATTCCACCCATCAATAAAATTGGAATAAATACCGCGATCAGTGAGAGGCTCATTGAAAGTACGGTGAAACCAATTTCCTTTGCCCCCTTCAACGCGGCGGCGAAAGGATCCATCCCTTTTTCCAGATGTCGGGCAATATTTTCGATGACCACAATGGCATCATCCACTACAAAACCGGTCGATACCGTGAGGGCCATGAGCGAGAGATTATCTAGGCTGTAACCCAGCAGGTACATGACTGCAAAAGTCCCAACCAGAGAAAGAGGAACGACGATACTCGGAATTAAGGTGGCCAAGACGTTTCGAAGAAAAACAAAGACGACTAAAACAACCAAGGCAATAGAGATTAAAAGCGTGACCTCCACATCTCGAATAGAAGCACGAATGGTCGTCGTGCGATCCACCATCGCTTGCAGTTTCATGGCTGAAGGAATGGAGGCCTCCAGCTGGGGCAAGAGCGCATACACTCGATCCACTGTTTCAATAATATTGGCCCCCGGCTGGCGAAAAATAATTAGAAGGACAGCCGGCTTACCGTTGGCCAGTCCTGCATTCCGAAGATCCTCCACCGAATCTCGAACCTCTCCTATATCGGAAAGTCGTATCGCGGCACCATTGCGATAGGCCACAATGAGCGATTTATATTGATCGGCCTTAAGCAATTGGTCGCTGGCATAAATCGACATCACGCTATTTCCCTCGGCCAATTCGCCTTTGGGAATATTACTATTCGCAGCAGACAAAGTGGCGCGCAGAGAATCCAGGGCGATGCCGTATTTGTTCACTATAAAGGGATTCAATTCTACCCGTACGGAAGGAAGCGAGCTTCCTCCCACCGAAACCTGCCCCACCCCGCTCACCTGGGCAATCTTCTGTTGCAGGATGGAAGAAGCCGCGTCGTAGAGACGCGCGGTATCATAAATATCTGAGCTCAGAGAAAGAATTAAAACCGGTGCATCGGCTGGATTCACTTTTCTGTAAGTGGGATTGCTCGGCAAATTCGCGGGAAGATTGCTGCGTGCCGCGTTGATCGCGGCCTGGACATCTCGCGCGGCGGCATCGACATTACGACTCAAATCAAATTGAAGGACGACAGTGCTAGAGCCCGTATAACTGGTAGAGGTCATTTCGGTCACACCCGCAATATGCCCAAGTTGGCGCTCCAGCGGTGTGGCTACAGAAGAAGCCATGGTGTCCGGATTGGCGCCCGGAAGTCCGGCAGAAACTTGAATGGTGGGGAAATCCACCTGGGGCAAAGGAGAAACGGGCAAGAGACGAAATCCAATAATCCCCGCCAGGGCTAGAGCCAAGGTGAGAAGAGAGGTGGCAACGGGACGGCGAATGAAGGGTTCAGAGATATTCATTTCTCACAGGCCCTCCAGGGGAATGGGTTCCTTGTTTTCGTGTCTTGCCTTTTTTCGCCATTCGGCAAACCAGGTCTTGAGACGATCAAATTGCAAATAAATGACAGGGGTCGTAAACAGGGTAAGCAGCTGACTGAAAAGCAAGCCCCCGATGATGGTAATTCCCAAGGGGCGGCGCAATTCCGAACCGGTACCACTCCCAAAGGCAAGGGGCACAGCCCCTAGCAAGGCTGCCAGGGTAGTCATCATAATGGGTCGAAAGCGCAAAAGGGAGGCTTGGTAGATGGCTTCTGCAGGAGACTTTTTCTCTTTACGTTCGGCCTCCAGGGCAAAATCGATCATCATGATGGCGTTTTTCTTCACAATACCGATGAGTAAAATAATTCCAATAAGGGCTATAATTCCCAAATCCTGGCGAAAGAGAATCAGCGCCAGGATGGCCCCTACGCCTGCAGAGGGTAAAGTGGAAAGAATGGTCACCGGATGGATATAACTTTCGTACAAAATTCCAAGGACGATATAGACCGTGATAATCGCGGCCAAAATCAGTACCAGCTGATTTTGAAGTGAGGCCTCAAAGGCCTGGGCCGTGCCCTGAAAATTGGTCTGAATACTCGCCGGCATCTTCAATTCAGTTGTCGCTTTGTGAATGGCCTCCACCGCCGAACCCAGTGAAACAGACGAGGCCAGGTTAAAAGAGAGAGTGACCGAGGGAAATTGGCCCTGATGATTGATAGAAAGCGGTGTCGAAATGGTTTCGGAGCGTACGAGAGACATCAGGGGAACTTGGGCCCCGCTGGGAGTCGCAATGTAAATCCCCCCCAAGCCCTCCAAATCTTTCTGCCACTCCGGCTTGGCCTCTAACACCACATGATACTGGTTGGATTGGGTAAAAATCGTGGAAACTTGCCGCTGGCCAAAGGCATCGTAGAGGGTATTGTCAATCATCTGCGGTGTAATTCCAAAACGTGACATCGTATCCCGATCCAGGTTGAGAAAAAGCCCCAGTCCATTATTTTGTTGATCACTCGCCACATCTTTTAAATCTTTGAGGGATTTTAATTTCTCCAAAAGCTGAGGGGCCCACAGGGCCAATTCTTTTGAACTGGGGCTTTCAATCGTATATTGATATTGGGTACGGCTGATCCTGTTTTCTACCGTCAGATCTTGTATAGGCTGCATATACAGGGTGATGCCCGGAATATCGGCCAAACGTTTTTGAAGACGAAGAATAACTTCGGAGGCGTTTGCATCCCGATCTTCCCGAGGTTTTAAGATGATTTGAATACGCCCGCTGTTGGGAGTGCTGTTTGCCCCATCGACTCCGATAAAAGAAGAAAGATTTTCTACCGCAGGATCTTGAAGAATGGCCTTCACCAACTCTTGCTGATGCTGCGCCATTTGGGCAAAAGAAATACTTTGTGAGGCATCAGAAATCCCAAGAATCACGCCCGTATCTTGCACAGGGAAAAATCCCTTAGACACAAAATAAAACATCAGAAAGGTGAGGAATAAAGTTCCTAAAGCAATGGCTATCGTTTCTTTTTGATGTCTCAAGACAAACTTTAACCACTTCCCATAAGATTCGAGGGTGAGGTTAAAATATTTTTCAAAAAGCCGACTGAAGCGCCCTTGCTGTCCCTCTTCTTTGTGTTTTAAAATTTTGGAAGCCATCATGGGTGTGAGCGTGAGAGAGATAATAGCGGACATCATGATGGTCACCGCCAAGGTCACTGCAAATTCCCGAAAGAGACGACCCACAATATCACCCATGAAAAGCAAGGGAATCAGCACTGCAATTAAAGAGACCGTGAGTGAAACGATGGTAAATCCAATCTCACGGGCTCCCTTCAAGGCGGCTTCCAGCGGAGGCTCTCCCCCTTCAATATAGCGCATGATATTCTCAACCATCACAATCGCATCATCGACGACGAAACCGGTGGAGATGGTGAGGGCCATGAGCGACAAATTGTCCAGACTGTAGCCCAATAGATACATGACGCCAAAAGTGCCAATGAGCGACAAAGGAACCGCGATGCCCGGAATGAGAGTGGCGGAAAAACTTCTCAAGAAAACAAAAATAACTGCCACCACCAAAAAGATAGTCAAAACCAGTTCAAGCTCTACATCCTCCACCGAAGCACGAATGGTCGTGGTCCGATTGGAAATAATGGAAACCTGAACGGTAGAAGGAAGTGAGGCCTTGAGTTGAGGAAGCACTTTCTGAATGTTGTCGACCAAGCCAATAATATTGGTCCCCGGTTGGCGCTGAATATTGAGCAACACGGTGGGCCTGGTATTCACCCAGGCCGCTTGTCGGATATTTTCTGCACTATCGACCACGGTCGCCACATCCGATAAGCGGATAGGTGCGCCCTTACGATAAGCAACAATGAGAGGGGCATATTCTTTGCTGGAAAGAAGCTGATCATTGGCGCCAATGGTCCAGGATTGCCTCGGACCATCAAAGACCCCTTTGGCCTGGTCCACATTCGCCTGTCCCAAGGCCGTTCGAATATCTTCCAAACTCATGCTATAGGAAGCAATCGCCGTAGGATTGACTTGAACACGCACGGCGGGACGCTGTCCTCCGCTAATGCTCACGAGACCTATGCCAGGCAGCTGAGAAATTTTTTGAGCAAGTCGGGTATCCGCCAACTCTTCCACCTGGGGAAGCGGCAAGATGTCCGAAGTAAGAGCTAAAGTGAGAATAGGAGCATCCGCCGGATTGTTTTTACTGTAAATGGGAGGATTAGGAAGATCCCGGGGAAGATAACTCGAAGCGGCATTAATTGCCGCCTGGACTTCTTGTTCGGCCACATCGATATTCAGGTTAAGAGAAAATTGTAAAATGATGAGAGAACTTCCAAAAGAACTCGTTGAAGTCATTTGTGTCAGCCCCGGTAACTGGCCAAATTGCCGCTCGAGAGGACTGGTCACCGAAGAGGTCATGACTTCTGGATTGGCGCCTGGATAAAAAGTCTGCACCTGAATGGTCGGATAATCCACTTGGGGAAGAGCAGAAATAGGCAATTCGCGAAAGGCAAAGAGACCCACCAAAAAAAGTCCAAGCATCAAGAGCGAAGTGGCCACTGGACGTAAAATAAAAATACGGGAAGGACTCATTTTTTAGACTTCCTCGTCCCCGGTTTGGATTCGGTAGAGGCAGCGTCTGAAGCATTGGAATTGTTATTGGGCGCTTGAACCTTGACAGAACTTCCCGGTTGAAGTTTATCGGCTCCATCAATCACCACAGTTTCTCCGGGCTGCAGACCACTTTCGATTAAGGCATTATTTCCTTCGACAAGACCCAGCTTCACCGGCCGCATCTCGACCTTATTATCTGCTGCCACCACATAAACAAAAGTCCCTTGAGAGCCGCGCTGAACGGCCACCGGAGGAATCAAAACCTGATCTTGCTTGGTCTCGAGCAAAAGCCGAACATTCACAAATTGATTGGGAAATAACAAATTGTCTTTGTTGTCAAAAACGGCCTTGAGTTTCAAGGTTCCTGTATTCGGATCAATTTGATTATCCAGAGTGAGTAATTTCCCTGAGGCCAGCTTTTGGGATTTATCACGGTTATAGGCCTCTACCGTGAGTTGGAAAGTTTTATTAACCATTTCCATTATCTTTGGGATGTTATCTTCAGGAAGTGTAAAAACAATAGTGATAGGTTGGAGTTGGGTGATCAGCAACAAGCCATTCGCGTCAGACGCATGAACCATGTTACCGGGATCCACCAGACGCAGACCAATACGACCACCAATGGGAGAGGCGATGTGGCAATAATTCAATTGAAGTTTAGCAGCCGCCACAGCCCCCCGATCGCTTTTTACCACTCCCTCATCTTGAGCGACAAGGGCCACTTGGGTATCCAATTGCTGTTTTGAAACTGCATTCTGGGCAAATAAACCTTTGTAACGTTGCAGATCCAAACGGGCATTCGTGAGCAAGGCCTCGTCTTTTGCGAGCTGTCCTTCTGCTTGGGCCAGTTGTGCTTGAAAAGGACGGGGGTCAATCTCAGCCAACACCTCTCCCTTTTGTACAAAATGTCCTTCCGTAAAGGGGGCTGAGATTAATTGCCCATCCACTCGGCTCCGCACGGTAACCGAGTAATAAGCAGTAACCGATCCCAACCCATCCAGATAAAAAGGGATATCCCCCAACTCCGCAGTGGCTACGCTCACTGCGAGGCCTGTTTTTTTATCTGGTTTAGAGCGGGTATGAAATGCCCAAATCGCCAGAAACAGAAATAACCCAAGTCCCATCCAACGCCACAGAGGCTGTTTCAGCCACAATCTTCTTTGCCAAAAAATCAATGAAAACCCTCCCTTTTTTTTAAAGACGACATTAAACAAAAAAGGTTCAAGCTAATTTTCTAATCCCAATTATGAGGAAGTGAAAGGATAGCTGGATCGAGATAATCTTGGGAAGTTTTTTCCGTCCACAATCCTTAATTTCTTTTTACATTTACCTTATTCACCATTAACCCATTAATTTTCTTCTTCTGAATGAGGCAATAAGGGTTTGGCATGTGGTTTGCTAGTTTAACACCCTGGGGACAAAACAAAATTAATGGGAGCATTTTTATGACACTTAACATTTCGAATTTGAATTTGAATCTTCTAGCAAACTCGATCTTAAATCCTTCGAGTTCTTCGCAACAGCAGAATGCGGCCTCTAGCTGGGTGATCGATCCTAATGCCGGAACGAGTACTGATCCCAATTCGGCATTATCTTCTTCCCTTTTGGGCTCCACCGATCCCAATGCTACTGACAATTCACTTTTATTCACTCCCCTACTCAGTATTTCAAATACTGCCCAAATTTTATCCAAAAGACAAAATTCCATCTCCAAAACACTTACGGAAGTAACCGACAATGCGAGTCTGGTTCAAACCGCCCAGGGGGGCTTGAGCCAGGTGAATAATTTGTTAAATTCCTTAAAAAATCTTTTGACCCAGGCTGAAAGCTCCACCCTTTCTTCCCAAGAAAGAACCACAATCGATCAGAATATCAAAAGTACTTTAGAAAACTATACCCAATTGATCGACTCAACCCAATATTCGGGGCAACAGCTTTTCTCTAATGAAAAAACAATTTTTGTAAACACCAGCGACACCGATTCAGAAAATAAAGCACAAATTCATCTTCCCAATCTGTCCGCTCAAGCTCTTGGGCTAGATCAGCTGGATGCCTCTTCTCCTCAAAAGGTGCTACAGTCTCTGAATATTTTGAATAAAGCCTTTTTCACTTCCAACTCTGCTTCTCTTCAATTACAAAATGTTTCCTCCCAGCTCAGCACAGCTTCGGATTCTCTACAAAAGGCTTTGCAAAGCATCCTCCAGTTTCAATCTATCACTTCGAGTTCAGCCAGCGCTTTGGCTCAAAGCATGCAACCAAGCGATCTAAGCCAAACCCAAAACACAAGCTCACTCGCTAATATTGCCCCTTCGCTGCTTTAATTCTTAGATGAATCCAAATCTAAAACCATTCGATAAACATTTTGCAAAAGGCCCCGCTTACCTTTAAAAAAGAAAGACTTCTCGCCATGATTTTCAAAACCTAATTTTTTATAAAGATTTTGTGCCACAAAATTATCCGTATCCACATCCAGAGCGCAAAACTGAAATCCCTCCGCTTTTGCTTTGGCAAATTGCTGGGACAAGAAAAAGCTCATCGCCCCCTGATGTTGAAAAGGTGGATCAATCGCGAGATTCGCGATGTAGAGCGTGTGTGACGGAGGCAAAGGCAAGTAATCGTCCAAGCCCTCTTCTCGTTTAAAAATAACAGCTGCATCTTGCCGATAAAATTCTTCCACATGTGCTTCGTGACCCTTTTCCAAAACAGCATAATTCTTACGACTATAGAAAGCACCGACTCCCATTACTTCTCCTGACTTCTCTAAAACACGGTGCACTTCATGCGAAAGAAAATCTTTTTTCTTTTGAAAGGCATAGTGCAGAAAATCGAGAGGAGAGTGTTGCGAGCTAGAAAAGAGAAAATCAAAATCTCGCGGAGACGATTGGTAAATCAGCGAGCACGCTTTGTGAAAATCTTCTACTGCTGCATTGCGAATGTGGAAAGAGTCTCTCATTCGAAAAGGCTACCCCTTCTAAAAAGGGATGTCATCCCTGCCAGATTATTGTAAGCGCAAAAAATCAGCCACGATTTCAACCGAAAGGAAAATTTATGACTCAAGCCAAAGCCTATGCCGCCCATCAAGCCAAAGAACCTTTAAAACCTTTGCGGAAACTCAAGAAATGCTCGATTTCTGTGGCAAGCATAACATCGTTTGCGACATTGAAGAGATTGCGATTCAGAAAGTGAATGAGGCTTATGAGCGCGTGGTGAAGAGTGATGTGAGGTGTCGGTTTGTGATTGATATGGGGAGTTTGTAGAGAATGCGAAATTTAAGTTAAAATGCAAAGTGTTTGACAAAACCCTTTGCAAAAAATCTAAACTTTTTCTAGCTCTATAAACGCCTTCCCCAGAAAATTACGAATATGAATCTTACGCCAAAAAAAGATGCGGACTATTCCACTTGGCTGAAAGAGCTTAAAAATAAAGTTCGCAGCGTCCAACTCAAGGCGGCTGTAAAAGTAAATATTGAACTACTTCAGTTCTATTGGGATTTGGGTAAAGACATCGTTGAAAAACAAAAACATACACAATGGGGCGATGGTTTTTGTTCTATAAAGAAGAAGCTGAAAAAAGCCAACAAGCTGTTGGCTTTTTGTTTCAAGTACCTTGGGGTCACAATCGATGTTATTTCGATACGAAGAGTAAAAAAATTCTCAAAATAGTTTCTTAGCTTTTTTAATAATAAATTAATGATGAATACTCAAAAAAACATTCTCTCTTTCCCATTTTTACAAAGAAGATAAAAATGATTCCCCAAACCCAAACCGAAACATTTGCCCGCAATTGGATGGATTCCTGGAATAGCCATGGATTATCACTACGGCAAGTGCTTTGCGTATCACAACTGTACTCGAAGAACTGAATAGCTATAGAAATTTTTTAATGAGTGGGGAAGGGAAAAGACTTTGGGAAATTGCGGAGAGATGGGTGGCTTAATTATTTTAGAGGTATTTATGAAAAAATTGTTTCTAACATTCATCGTAGTGCTTTTCTGTTTTTTACCTTTTATCGCAGAAGCAAAATATCATATTGATCATCGTATTGCCTTAGAAGGAAATCAAGGCTGGGATTGGCTGATTCTCGATGAAAATGCAAATCGACTCTACATCACACGCGGGACAGAAGTGGATGTGATGGACCTTGCTACAGAAAAAATCATTGGAACCATTAAAAATCTTTCGGGAGTTCATGGCGTCGCCCTTGTTTCCACCTTGCACAAGGGTTTTGTCAGCAATGGTAAAACTAATACCGTTACTTCTTTCGATTTGAAATCTTACAAAACTCTGAGCGAAATCCCGGTGGGGAAAAAACCGGATGCCATCCTTTACGACTCGTTCAGCAAGAGAATTTTTGCCTTTAATGGGGAGAGTCATGATTCTACGGTGATCGATGTTAAAAAAGATTCAGTGCTTCAAACGATTCCCTTGAATGCTAAACCTGAGTTTGCGGTTTCAGATGAAAAAGGAAATATTTTTGTAAATCTGGAAGATAAAAATTCTCTAGCGGTGATGGATGCCAAGCAAATGAAGCTGATCGCGGAATGGCCTCTGACACCCTGCGAATCCCCGTCAGGTTTAGCAATCGATCAAAAAAATCATCGACTTTTTTCAGTGTGTGAAAATGAGAAGATGATTATTTTAAATTCGGACACAGGTGCATTTATTACGAGCGTGAGCATCGGTAAAAAACCCGATGCTGCAGCCTTTGAGCCTGTAACCCAACTTGCATTTTCTCCCAATGGAGAAGGCACTCTGAGCGTGGTGCAGGAAAAAACTCCGGATCAATTTGAAGTCATTGCCAATGTCGCTACACAAAAGGGCGCACGGACGATGGCCCTTAATTCCAAAACTCATTCTGTGTATCTGATTACGGCAAAATTTAGTGATCCTTTGCCACCCACTGCCACACAACCTCATCCCCGACCTTCTATCCTTCCGGGGACTGTGGAAATCCTCGTGATGAAAAACTAATTCAAGCAGAGATCAAATGGGAAACACTACTATTGAAAAAAATCTGAGCAAAGTGCCTGAACTCACCCTCATTTTCTGGATGATCAAAATTACAGCAACCACCTTGGGAGAAACCGCAGGGGATGCCGTCTCGATGTCGATGAATTTAGGCTATCTGGTGAGTACGCTGATCTTCGCCACAATCTTTTTAATTGCGGTGATTGTCCAGATTAAGGCCACTCGGTTCCACCCTATTATTTACTGGTCTACGATTATCGCTACCACCACTGTGGGTACGACCTTAGCTGATTTTGCCGACCGTTCTCTAGGCGTGGGTTACGCGGGGGGGAGTTTATTACTTTTTGTTTTATTGATGAGTTCTCTAGCCACTTGGTATTGGACTTTGGGTTCTGTTTCTGTGGACACAGTCCGCAATCCGAAAACGGAGATGTTTTACTGGGTCACCATTATGTTTTCACAAACTTTGGGAACTGCCTTGGGCGACTGGACTGCCGACACGGCAAGTCTTGGCTATCGCGGAGGGGCTATCCTATTCAGCCTTTTACTGGTTATCGTGGCGGTTCTTTATTTCTGGACACGTATTTCTCGCACATTCCTCTTTTGGGCGGCATTTATTTTAACCCGACCCTTAGGTGCGGTGGTGGGTGATTTTTTAGATAAGCCCATCGGCTCCGGCGGCCTGGCATTGAGTCGCTATACTGCATCCGCAGTGTTGTTCCTATTTATATTAGGCTGCATCGTGATTTTTCCCCATCGAGCAAGCCAAAAAGCTCACTAATTTGGCATGATTATTCATGCAGGTCCCCGGGTCCGTGATGAATCCAAATCTAAAACCATTCGATAAACATTCGCGATGACAAGTCGTTATTATCACTCTGAGTACTTAGAGCAATACTGCATTCAACAGGGGCTCTTTGGCGAGGCGAGTGTGAATGTTTTGAGGCTGAATTTGGCGCTGGATTTGGTTCAAGCTTTTTAAGGATCCAAAAAATAATCCACACCAAATCCTAATAAGGGGTAAGCATAGGGATTATTAGTCTCTGGGTCGATGCCCATAAAAGAGCCTACACCGTAACGACCATCAGGAGAGATAGCGCCTATGCCAAAACGGAGTCCTAAGCATAAGCTTTGATAAATGAGAGAACGCCGTCCTGTATTAAGATCGAGTGCAAGCAGTTCTTGAGCGCCGGCGGCCATGTAGCCGGGTGGAAGGGTATTCCACATGTCTGGCAGGATTTGAGGATCACTACTTGTTATAAACGCGCGGCTTCCATCACGACTAATTCCATAGGTGTCGGAACGTGTAAAGTAATTGGGACTTCCCAAGGGTCTTCCATCAGGAGTGGTACTCAAGAGACGCAAACCTCTTCCTTCTTCCCATAAAATAGCATGATAAGTACGGAAGCCTGTTGTTCCTGGGATTAAATTATCTGATGCTGAGGTAAATAAGACCCTTCGCCCATCTCCTGAAATATACGGTTCCAAAGAATAATGGCTACCCTCCTGTCCTGAGATAGAGGAAGAGAGACGAATGGTGTTGTTTGTTCTTCGATCAAATAGATAAACTTGGGCATACAGTACATCGTCTGAAGAATTTGAGTTTGCTGTAAAGACCAAACGATTTCCATCGGCACTTAATGCCAACTCCTGAGTCAGGGTTCCATCGAGCGGAGATACGGGAAAATGGATGTCAGAAGGAAGAGGCAATCGGCTCATCGTTCTACGTGCCACATCATAGGCGAAAATACCCCCATTGCCATTAAAATCACTTGTGAGATTGCTGGCGCGAGAGATAAAGTAAACGGTGCTTCCATCTGCACTGATCACTCCTGCAACACTAGAAGCATCTCCCGCTGTGAGGCGGCGCGGTGAGTTGGGATTTTGCAAATCAACCAGCAAAATTTGCTCAGGGCCTGCTGCATGAGGGCTTTCTATCACTACCGCATAACGTCCATCGTCTGAAAGAGAACACGTTCTAGAAGAGAACTCTTGATTGTGTACTATAGGCAAACGAGTAATACCGCCTGTACCTCGATTCAAAATGGCATAACCGTCCACATAAGGAGTATATGTTGAAGGAGGAAGCGGGTCTCTTGGGGGAACATAATTCCATTCCTGATAACAAACAAACTCTCCGTTGGGGCCCCCTAAAACAATAGCGTTTAAAGGTGTGTTGGGTCGAATAGAGGCCAGAGGTGTAAATGGAGCATAGGTATTGCAGACAGAAACAAAACCATCGGGCCTGTCTGTAGCACCAGCATCTGCATTGGATTCATTCACACCTAAACTGGCTGAACAGCCTACGCCAGGGATCAAATCAAAAATGGAAAAATTCTCCCAACCCCGGGTCCAAAAATTTCTTGAAGGTGCTTGGGGGGCTTGAGCATAGTGGTTTGCAGCATTTTGAGAAGCATAGGCAGAAGGATTTGTCGTTGGAGGCAGAGGTGTTAATCTTGCGAAAACCACAGGCTCACTGGGATCGTGCGATACAGGCGCATGGACAGGAATAAAACTTGCGGTCGGAATTCTTTTTGTACCACCTTGTGAAGACATAAAATACCTCCTAAGTTAAAATAATAATTGCTGCTCTTGTTTCACTTATCGACTCCAATCAAAAAAAGTTGCTAACGCGTCGTGTTGGGATGCATTTAATTACTGGGGGTAAAAAAGAGCAAAAAGTAAGGAAAGTTTAATTTTGCTTAGAGATAAAAAGAAGGCGAGGATTTCTTGGTTTGAAAAGGACAAGAAAGGAGCCTCGCCTATGATCAGCTACGAACTGATCGTTCGGATAGAACTAGCGGAAGATTTCGGTAAATATCAAGAGATTGAGAAAAATATTTTAGAGGCGTCACGACTTGCTGCGTCAGACTTAATGAAGCAGATTTATCTGGATTATGAGAAGCGTTGGATCAGTAAACATGCCGTGCAGAAAAACATTCTAGTTTACAGGCTACTGGAATTTACCTAGAGCCTAGTAAAGAAGACTTAATAGAAGCAATGGAGTGCTTAGCAGCTTAATTATGAAAAATCATTTAGAAGAATTCAAGGACCATTGGCAGCTAATTAAATCAAAGATTTTATCATCTTCTCTCGAAAGAATTTCCAAAGAACGAATAAGCATTCTTCAAAAAATGAATACCAGAGGAATGCTAAATAGTGGAATGGCCATTTCCGAAGTAATAGAAAATTTCTTTAAAAATTTAAGAGAAAGAAAAAGTGACTTAATTCAAGCTTTTAAAAACTTAATAATTCAGAAAAATTTTTTCCCAAGTGATGATATTAAGAAAATTTTACAAATTGATTTAGAAACAATATTTGATCCTGAAATTGCCCTAAGAAGTTTATATAATGTTCACATTTTAAAAGAATCTCTAGATACTCAAAGCCAACAACTCAAGAATCAACTTATTCTTGAACATAATCCATTAAACAGTGATTTAGAATTACTTTGGCTTGAGCTAAAAGATCATTTTTCCAACAGATTAAATTCAAAAGCAAATCTCAAAGCATTCCTTAGTTATTCTACTAAAAATAAATTAGAAGGGCGCAAAGTTAAAGCTAAATTAAAAGAATTAGGAATAGATTGCTTTTTAGCACATGAGGATTTGATAGTTTCTGAGGAATGGAAAAAAAGAATAATTCAAGAGCTACAAATATGTGATTTTTTTATTCCCATTCTTAGTGCAGAATTCAAAAGCTCAGATTGGTGCTCTCAAGAAATTGGTTTAGTTTCTCAACGATCTGATGTTATTTTCATTCCTCTTTCTTTAGATGGCACAGTTTCCTTCGGCTTCATTTCCCATATTCAAAGCCAAAAAATACAACCGAGCTCTTTATCAGAAGAATTTTTTAAGCCTCTTATTGATAAACACCCGATTCCAATTATTCCTCATCTTATTAAACGCCTTGAGAAGGCTGGGACCTTTGCTTATTCAGAAAGCCTACTAAAGTTGTTAGAACCTCATTTTTGCGAAATCGCAAGACAGGGACCCAGTGATCCGCAAGGATAGGGACCCACTCGGAGCGTAGCGACGGATCTTATTTTTTCTTTTTATAGGTGGGTCCCTATCGATGCAATTTGTTTTTTTCTGGGC